>NZ_JBVKBI010000022.1:0-132995 GCF_055639035.1 Streptomyces sp. NPDC107654 | reverse complement strand
AACTCGACGTGTGGGAGCCGGGCGAGCACAACGGCACCTTCCGCGGCAACAACCCCGCCTTCGTCACCGCCACCGCCGCCCTGGAAACCTACTGGGCCGACGGCGCCGCGATGGAGAAGCAGACCCGCAGCCGCGGGGAGCAGGTCGAACAGGCCCTGATCTCCATCACCGAGGAGAACCTCGCCGACGTCAAGGAGTACCGCGGGCGCGGACTCGTGTGGGGCCTGGAGTTCCACGCCAAGGACCGGGCCTCCCGGGTCGCGCGGCGCGCGTTCGAACTCGGGCTGCTCATCGAGACGTCCGGCCCCGAGGGCGAGGTCGTCAAGCTGCTGCCCGCCCTGACCACGACCTCCGACGAGCTGGACGAGGGCCTCAGCGTCCTCGCCCGCGCCGTCCGGGAAACCGCCTGACCAGCTAGGAGGAGACGCACCCCGTGATCGTCCGATCGTTCAAGGACATCGAAGGCACCGACCGTCATGTGAAGGCGGCGTCCGGCACCTGGGAGAGCAAGAGGATCGTCCTCGCCAAGGAGCGGGTCGGTTTCTCCCTGCACGAGACGATCCTGTACGCCGGGACGGAGACGTCGATGTGGTACGCCAACCACATCGAGGCCGTCGTCTGCACCCGGGGCGAGGCCGAACTGACCGACCAGGAGACCGGGAAGACGTACACGATCACCCCCGGCACCATGTACCTCCTCGACGGGCACGAGCGGCACACGCTGCGCGTCAAGGAGGACTTCCACTGCATCTGCGTGTTCAACCCGCCGGTCACCGGACGGGAGGACCACGACGAGAACGGCGTCTACCCGCTGCTCACCGAGCCCGAGGAGGTGTGAGAGCCATGACCACTGCCACCGTGAAGGACCTCTACCCCACCCGCGGCACCACCGAGGTGACCGTCCCCCGCCAGGATCCCGTCGTCTGGGGCGCACCGGACACCCCGGGCCCGATCGCCGCGACCGACCTCCAGCGTTACGAGCGGGACGGCTTCCTCGCCGTCGACCAGCTCATCACCCCGGACGAGGTCGCCGTCTACAAGCGCGAGCTGGACCGGCTGGTGACCGACCCGGCGATCCGCGCCGACGAGCGGTCCATCGTGGAGCCGCAGTCGAAGGAGATCCGCTCGGTCTTCGAGGTGCACCGGATCAGCGAGGTGTTCGCGAACCTGGTGCGCGACGAGCGGGTCGTCGGCCGGGCCCGGCAGATCCTCGGCTCCGACGTGTACGTCCACCAGTCGCGCATCAACGTGAAGCCCGGCTTCGGCGCGAGCGGCTTCTACTGGCACTCCGACTTCGAGACCTGGCACGCCGAGGACGGCCTGCCGAACATGCGGACGGTGTCCGTCTCGATCGCCCTGACCGAGAACTACGACACCAACGGCGGGCTCATGATCATGCCGGGCTCGCACAGGACCTTCCTGGGCTGTGCGGGCGCCACGCCGAAGGACAACTACAAGAAGTCCCTCCAGATGCAGGACGCGGGTACGCCGTCGGACGAGGCGCTGACCTCGATGGCGAGCGAGCACGGCATCCGGCTGTTCACCGGCAGGGCCGGCTCGGCGACCTGGTTCGACTGCAACTGCATGCACGGCTCGGGCGACAACATCACGCCGTTCCCGCGCAGCAACGTGTTCATCGTGTTCAACAGTGTGGAGAACACCGCGGTCGAGCCGTTCGCGGCCCCCGTGCGACGGCCCGAGTTCATCGGGGCGCGTGACTTCACGCCGGTCCGATGAGCCGCGGTCCGGCCGCTGCCGCTCCGCTGCGGTGACGTAGCGCGCCCCTGGTGGGACCACCGGGCCGGGCCTCCTCGTGTGGGACGGGGGGCCCGGCCCGGGCATGTCATCCGGACAGCGCGTCCAGCAGCCGGTCGACCTCCGCGGCCGTGTTGTAGAGGTGGAAGGCCACGCGCAGGTTGCCCGCGCGGTCCGAGACCTCGATGCCGGCCTCGCTCAGCGCGGGCTGCCGGAAGCCGAGTCCGGGCACCGAGACGATCGCCGAGCCGGGGGCGGGCAGGGGCTCGTGGCCGAGGCGGGCGAGACCGGCGCGGAAGCGGTCGGCGAGGGCGAGGTCGTGGGCGTGGATCGCCGCCACACCGAGTTCCTCGATCAGTTCGAGGGACCGGCGCAGGCCGGCGAAGGTGAACAGCGCATGGGTGAGGTCGAACCGCCGGGCTGAGCGGGCGAGTTCGGCCACCGGGCCGTAGCAGCTGTCCCACGGGTGTTCGGCCGCGACCCAGCCCGCGAGCACCGGGGTCAGTCCGCCGAAGTCCTCGGGAACGGTGAGGAAGGCCGCGCCGTGCGGGCCCATCAGCCACTTGAAGGAGACGCCGGCCGTGAAGTCGTAGGCGTCCGCCTCCAGCGGCAGCCAGCCGGCGGCCTGGGAGAAGTCGACGTAAGTGCGGGCGCCGTGGGCGCGGGCGGCCTCGCGCAGGTCGGCCAGGTCGGCCACCCGCCCGTCGGCGGACTGGACGGCGCTGACCGCGACGAGCGCGGTGCCCGGCCGGACGGAATCGGCGATCCGCTCCAGCGGGACCGTCCGCACCTTGAGGTCGCCGCGGACGTGGAACGGGGTGAGGACGGAGGTGAAGTCGTCCTCGGCCGTGAGGACTTCGGCGCCCGCCGGGAGCGAGGCGGCGATCACGCCGGTGTGCGCGGCGACCGAGGCGCCCGCCGCGACCCGGTCGGCCGGGACACCGGCGAGCCGGGCGAACGCGGCCCGGCACACCTCCACCTCCTCGTACAGCGGCAGCAGCGGCCGGCCCTCCGCCCGCAGCAGGGCCGCCTCCTGGAGGGCGGCGACGGTGCGGGCGGGCAGCAGGCCGCTGCTCGCGGTGTTGAGGTAGCTGGTCCGGGGGCGGAACTCGGCGCGGACGAGGCGGTCGAACGTCTCCGTGGTCTCCATGGGTCCACTCTGCGTCCCACGGAACTGCCCGTCCATTGCGAACTTTTACGTGGATGCCCTTAGCGGCCCTTATACGACGGCCCCGACCTGCGTATTTCTCAGTTCTGCGGGACCTCGCACCCGTCCGGGCCACAGGCCGCCGCGTCCCCGTGGCCGCCCTGACCGCCCTGGCCGACCAGCTTCAGCGGGGCCCGCTCGCCCCAGGCCTGGGCCAGCGCCTGGGTGAAGACCTCGGCGGGCTGGGCGCCGGAGACGCCGTACTTCCGGTCGAGGACGAAGAACGGCACACCGGTGGCGCCGAGCCGGGCCGCCTCCGCCTCGTCCGCGCGGACCTCGTCGGCGTAGGCGGACGGGTCGGCGAGCACCGTGCGCACGGCCTCGGCGTCCAGACCCGCCTCCACGGCCAGCTCCACGAGCCGTTCGTCGCCCTCGGTGAAGACGGACCGCTCCTCGGCGAAGTTCGCCCGGTAGAGGATCTGGACGAGCCGGTCCTGCCTGCCGTGCTCCTTGGCGAGGTGCAGCAGGCGGTGCATGTCGAAGGTGTTGCCGTGGTCGCGGTCCCGGGTGCGGTAGTCCAGCCCCTCGGCGGCGGCCTGGGCGCCCAGGTTGTCCTCGCCGGCCTGGGCCTGCGCCTCGCTCATGCCGTACTTCCTGGTCAGCATGGTGATGACCGGCTGCACATCGCCCTTGGCGCGGCCCGGGTCCAGCTCGAAGGAGCGGTGCACCACCTCGACCTCGTCACGGTGCGGGAAGGCAGCCAGCGCCTTCTCGAAGCGGGCCTTGCCCACATAGCACCAGGGGCAGGCTTGGACCAACGAAGCCACAACCGCTCTGACCTGCGGTTCTTAACCCACGCGCTCGTGAATCTCGAAGGATTCCGCCGAGCCGGGAGAGACCACAGCACCGGGGCGGTCCGACTTCGGAGATTGGACCAAGACGCATGCACCGCGATGACTACCCCGCGCTGCGTTCCCTCGGTTTCGAGGACGACGAACTCAAAGAACTTGGCCTTTGGCTGCCCGCCGTAGGCTCCCCCGCTGATCTCGCGGAAATGTACGTCCGCCGCAGCAAGAAGAAGGATTCTCTTAGCGCACTCCGCGAGCAGGTCCGCCGTATGTGCGCGCACGCTGTCAAGGAAGGCAAGCGAATTCGGCACGTCTGGTTCGAGCAGAAGAGTGCGAGCAAGAGCTACGTCCGGCGCGAGGAGTTCGAAAAGGCAACTGCCGCTGTCGCGGAAGCCGGACTCTCCAAAACGCTGTACGTCTACAAGATGTCCCGCCTTTCTCGCCGAGGGTCGGGCCAGGTTGGTTTGCTCCTCGACAAGTTCGAAGAACAGGCAGCGCGCCTTTACTCGGTAGTCGAGCACCTTGATTCCGTCAGGGGCCGCACGTTCATGGCGCTGTTTTCAGAGCAGGCACGCGAGCAGGTGGCGGAACTCGGCGAATTCGTCAAGCTGGGCATGGACTCGCACAAGGCAGACGGTAAGTGGACCGGCGGCGTGACGCCTTACGGTCTGCGCGCTGTCAAGGGAAAGGGGCGGCTAGAGCACGACCCCAAGGAATACCCGACGGCCCGGCGAATCGCCGAATACCTGTTGGACAGGAAGACTCCCGCTTGGATCGCCGCAACGCTTAACGAGGAAGGGTCGAAGACTCGTCACGGCAAGAATTGGCAGGCAACGGGCATCATCGCGCTTGCTCACGCAGTGACTTGGGCCGGTCTCGTCGCACAGCGGGAAAGGATGCTGGACAAGAACGGACGCTGGACCGGCAAATACCATCGTGGTGGCACTCCGCTGTGCGACAAGAAGGGGAACCCTGTCTCCTGCGGCGAGGGCGTCATCACATTCGCGGAACACGTCAAGATCAAGGAAATCCTGGCGAGTCGCGCTCAAAAGAACGGGCCCGTGGGCAACCGTGCACGCGGAAAGCGGGAGATCTCCAATCTTCTTTCGGGGATCATGCACTGCGGCCGGTGTGGCGCACAGGAAGTCAGCAGCGGGCCCGCTTACCGCTGTTACGCCCGGACCAACGAGGGGGCGCACGTCTGCGAGGGCGTTTCCATCGGGCGGGAGCGCGCCGACGAGGCAGTTACCCAAGCGTGGTTCGCCCACATCCTGAGCCTGTCTCCCGAGTCGGCCACGCTCCACGAAATCGCCCGCGAATGGCTCGCCTACAAGGACCCGGAAAAGGAGAACCGTAAGGCTCAGGTGACGGCCGCACTGGAATCGGCGGTGGGCCGAGAGATCAAACTCCGAAAGATGTTCATCGTTGCCACTCGAATGAGCGAGGCTGAATACGAGAACCTACAGCGTGAACTTGACGCGCAGATCGAATCTCTCAAGGCCGAACTCGCCGAACTCACGCGGGAAGCGGACTTGTCCCCGCTGATGGATTCAGAGGCACTTATCGCGCTGTGGAACAGTGCCGGTATCGCCGGACAGCGGGCACTACTGCGGGCCGCGCTCACGAAAAAGGGGATCACTCTCAAGCCGTCCAAGGGTCGGGGGCATCGAGTGCCTGCGTTTGACCGGCTGGAGTTCCATTGGCGGGAGGCCAGTGACCCGGCATGGGACACGGCCTTTGAGGCGGGCGTGAGGCTCGTTGAGAGGACACGCCAGCGTCGTAAGACGTCTGAGACCGTGTAGGCGCGCCTGAGAGGCTCTGAGAGGCCCGGTGGGACAACTTCCCCGCCGGGCCTTTCCCATGCCCACAGACAGCCGACCAGAGCCCCAGACGGACCGGCCAGCGAGGGACGGTGATCAGCCCTTGCCGACAACGGCCCCGCGACAGCCCACAGACGGCCGCCTGAGCCGTTCCCGCCCCCTCGTTGGCCCGTTCCTCGCACCGCCCGCCGACCGGCCGCCAGAAAGACGCACAGCGGGCCGTGTGTCGAGTGCCGATCGGGAACCCCGTTTTTGTTCGGCTCGCGGAAAACCCATTGGACTCTCTCAATCTCACCCCGCAATCAACATTCAGCACCTGTAGCCAAACAACTACTCAGAGTGATATAGGCGACCGCCGGCTCGGATATACCGGATTTTCAGGAATGCCGTAACGAACGTGCCCGGTATTACCTAGTGCACCCGCTATGCGGTTAACCCACTCGCTCTCTGGTCACCGAGGGCAGCGAGAACCGCTTAACGCACTCACTCTCTCAACAGCGAGGCACCCGGCGAGGGTGTCTTTTCTTTGGCTCAAATTAAGACGCGTCTTACGAGAGGCAGTCATGACAGATAAGTGCGTGTGCGGAAACACGCTGCCGCCGTACTGCGGGACCGGTCAGCGCCCTAAGTGGTGCTCGCGCCGTTGCCGGAATCACGCCTATTACCAGCGCAAGACGTACGGCACCACTCGCTGAACTCACCTAGGAACGTTCCTAGGTGCTCACCCATGGAGAACCAAGAGATGCCCGACCGACTACCCAGCGGGAGCGCCGTCCTAACCGACGTTCCCGCACGCTTCATTCCGCCGACCGACCCGCGACTAGGGCCCGGCCTGCTGGTGCTTTCCTGCCCCCTCTGTGGAGCATTGCACCGGCACGGCGCAGGCGACCCGGAGAACCCTGCTTATGGGCAGCGAGTAGCCCACTGCAAGAACGGCCCCGGAGGGGCTTACAACCTCGTCCCGCTGGAGGCCACCCGATGAGTATTGACACCGACGTTCTCAAGAACCTACCGCCCGAGATTGCGCAGGCATTCGCAGCGCTCGCCGCACAGAATGCCGCCGCCGACACTATCGAGGGAGACAGCGACGACGACCTAGCCCGCGCACTATTCGACCACCTCGGCGGAAACGTGCGCTTCGACCGGTCCACTGGTTGGGCCCTTTACTCCGAGGGTGGCCATTCCTGGAAGTGGCACCCTAGCGGCCACATGGTCGAGCAGGCAGCGCAGGAATTCATTCGTCAGTACCGACTAAAGGCGCGCGACCGGCTGACGGCATTCGAGTACAAGAACCTCGGTTCCCGTGCCCGTCGTGACGCCGTTGTGGCAATGCTGCGCACGCTCCCCGGTGTTCTCGTGGATGGCCTCTCGTGGGACAGCAACCCCGACTTGCTCGCCTGCCGTAATGGCGTGGTCGACCTGCGGACGGGGCAGCTATTCGAGGGCCACCCCGAGCAGATGATTACCCGCGCTGTGGGAATTGACTACGACCCCGATGCAACGTGCCCGCGCTGGCTGCGCTTCCTCGCGGAAGTCTTCCCCGGCGACCCCGAGCTACCGGCATACGTTCAGCGGCTCATCGGCTACGGCATTACCGGCCACACGCGAGAGCAGGTTTTCGCTGTCCTGTACGGCGAGGGCTCCAACGGTAAGTCGGTATTCCTGAACACGCTTCGCTGGCTATTCAGCGAGCATGCTGTAACCGTGCCCTTCGACATGTTCACCGGCAGCGGGGCTAAGCGCGGTGGTTCCGAGGCTGAACTACTACGCGGGGCCCGGCTCGCTCTGGCCAGCGAGACGAACCGTGGCGCGGTACTCGATAGTGCGGCTATCAAGAATGCGACCGGCGGGGAAGAGATGAACGTCAACCCCAAGTACCGCGATCCGTATTCGTTCAAGCCACAGGCGCTCATTCTGCTAGCCACGAACTACCGGCCGGAAATCCGCGAGCAGGATTACGGCACCTGGCGACGCGTCAAGCTGCTGCCTTTCGAGCGCAAGTTTGCGCCGCATGAGCGGGACTACTCGCTGGAGGAAACCCTACGCGCCGAGTTCCCCGGCATCCTTGCTTGGGCCGTCCGGGGTGCCGCCGAGTGGTACGCGAACGGTCTAGGTGAAACTCCGTCCGTCGTAGAGGCGACCAAGGAATACCGCGAGGAGTCCGACCCGCTAGCCGGATTCTTCCCCGGTGTCCTGGTGGCCGATCCGACAGCGGAGACGCCTACGGCAGACCTTTGGGAGGCTTACCGGATTTGGGCCGAGGATCAGGGTATTCCGCCGTTCAAGTCGTCGCGCACGCTGACTACGGCGCTGCGGGAGCGGGACAGTTCCATTCAGCCGTTCCGTTCCAGCAAGGCACGAGGATTGCGCGGTGTGCGGCTGTCGAATGACACGCTTAGCGGCCCCGGCATCTTCGAGGGCTGACGCAAGCATGACGCAGGCTGACGCTAGTGACGCTTGCTGAGTCATGACGCTTGCGGAATTCCAAGGAATCGCCGCTGGCATAACAGCGGGAGGGGTGGCGGTGACACATGATGCGTCATCACTGCCCCTTGCGTCATTCAGCGTCACCCATTCTGACCTGCGGTAATGACGCTAGTGACGCAAGTGACGCTAGGTAGATGAAAGTTATTGAGGGTAGAGATACCCATATAGAGAACTCTCGTTGGGAGAGTGTCACCAGCGTCATTGCGTCATCCCCCGCTGTAGTGCCGCGACGACTTTGATAACGACTCCGGCACAACCTAGCCGTGACGGCCGGCTCGGGGCCCTTTTTCGTCCTGGAACTTAACTCACACGCTCTCTAGATAGCAGACAGCGAGAATCTGTCTGCGTGGTATCTCCGCGTTCTCCATGGCGGGTGATGACCGGTCGGCGCTTAACCGCTCCGGCCGGTCCTCATCACCTAGGAACGTTCCGAGGTGCCCACCCTGCGGCGGCATCCGCAACCCTTCCCCAAGTTCTTCGGTGAGTGCGTGTAAGCGCTCGCCGGTAAGGCCCCCTTGCTTTGGTCTATGCCGAGACCAAGTGAGGGGGCCTTTTTGTTTATCTGGAGGTTTCCGCAATGCGCGACGATTCCGCCTATCGCGCTGTTGTGTTCAACGCTCTGCGTGCGGTCACGGTCGATGCCCACGGGGCCGTTAGCTCTGTCGACTTGCTGTCCGCTGTGAACCGATGGGCGGCGCGTAACGGTGTCGGCCCGGTTCCCTTGGGTCCGTTTACCCGGATCGTGCGCAGCGCTGGATACCAACCCTTCCGCACCAAGACCCGGCGACAGTATTTCGCCGGACTAGCCATTAAGGAGAACGCGTGAACGCGCGAGACAAAAACCCTGACGGCAACAATTACGTTCTACGTTCTCGCGCTGATGCCTTTCGGTACGACGAGAACATGGAAAAGGCCGCTGAGCTAGAGGCAAAGGGTGAGCCGCTAAGCCCCTCGATGCGCCTATCTCTGGGCTACTACAAGGACGCCAAGCAGGCCGCTGCCGATGCTGGCCGTGATGTTTCTGGAAAGGATGCCTGATGACCGATATTGAAGCGCTGCGCACCAAGGTTGAGAAGCTGCGCGCTGAGGTCGAGAAGAAGAACTCTCCTCTTGTTGAAGCTGAGGCCGCCCTCGCTGTCGCTCAGGCCGAAGAGGAGCAGCGACGCGACGAGCGCGCAATGGAATTCGACAAGCGCACCGTGGAATCGTGGGAGGCCGAAAACAAGCGGCTACACGATAAGTACAACGACGCTCTGCGGCGCTGCGCTGAGCTGCTGCTAAAGGAGCCTTGGTTCCAAGCGTTCGTTGAGTCCCGTACGGCTAACCGAGAGTCTTACTACCTAATCCAGTTCGCCACGAACGCGAAGATGCGGACTACGGGTCACACGATCCACGACGCGCATACGCCTGGGGGCGTTGATTCACGATTCCTCACGGTCCTTATCGAGGCGGCCGAGCATGCGGCCAACATGCAGGGTGCTGACTATGCGGACGAGCTAGATGCCAAGCGTGAGGCTTTCATTAACGGAGATGAGGCGTAATGGCGACGACCGCTGACAACCTGCTAGACGCTGGCCCGGATGGCTCGTACCCGAATTGGCCGCGTGACGTGAACGGCGCTCCAATTCAGCCGGTGGATTCCGTGACCGGCGAGCCGATTCGGTATGCGCGTCTGTGGGGTTGCCTGTACTCCATCTTCCCCGGTCATGCTATGCCGCTGGAGTCTCGCGGCTATGCCAACATCGTGCCGCCGAAGGTGTCGTAACCAATGCTTAGTGACGCTCTCGACCCCGGACCGAACGGGACCTATCCATGGTTTCCCCGTGATGCGTCCGGGGCCCCCGCTTGGTCGGATACGCATTCCCGCGCTGACGTGGTTCACCCGACGCGGGGCGGAACTCCAATGCTGCGCGGGCCCAAGTACCGAACGATTCCGAGTTGGCGGCATTGGTTCGACCCGATCCATCTACAGGCTCCGCCGCGCGATGACCTAGAAATTCCCACGGTGCCGATTGCTGAGCTGCGGGAGGAACTAGGGCTACCGTCGCTCGCGTGACCGTTCGCTGTCGCATAAGGGGGGTCGGAGCCGGCGAGATCTGGCCCCCTTTCTGACCTGCGGGTATACCCCCACCCCATCGTTCGCACCCCCTTTGCAGGTGAGTACCTCGCTGGCCACCTGTCCGAGCGCAGGGCATAAAGCCATGGCTATTCGCATGCTGCTGTGTTGTGCGTACGCGTATGCCTACAGCTACAGGGCTAAACACAGCGCAGGATGCGTGATGGTGTGCACCTCGCATTCGCATTCAGTCGACGCGAGTGCGCTGTCATTCGTCCGAGGCTGCGCCATTGCTCGCTGTCTCGCTTACGACTCGGCGCAAGGATCACTCATCAATCCGCAGCGTGCCTATGTGCCATGCATGCCAAGTGCCATTGAGCATTGCCATAAGGCATTCAGCCTCGCCTGCACATGACGGCACAGGAGCCGGACAGCATGAGAGCGCGGCTCGTGTGAGCGCTCGCGCATCTGGCAGGCCGATATGCCACTCTCCCGCGCGCTGTGAGACCCCCAGGGGGTGGGGGGTGCCTCCACCCTCGCCTCGCAGGCCAGCGGCAGGGAGGGGAAAAGCTGTGATGGCAGTGCAGACCCTTTTCTGTGGCGCGACCTGCGCCTTTCATTCCCACTGGAGGAACCCCTATGACACTCGCTAAGCCAGTCGATCAGCACAAGCGAGAGGGCACGTACCGCCCCGATCGCCATGCCGACCGGCTATCGCTGTCGCCGAGTGAGCTAACCGAGCCGGATTGGTCCACAGTAATTGGCGACGGCCCCGACGCTGAAAAGGTCAAGGCCGATGCCTCGGAGATCTGGCGTCGCATCGTTCCCGCGCTGTCTGCTGCTACCCGAATCACCGACGCACAGCGGGAAGTAGTCGTGACGTTCTGTACCTCGCAGGCTCGCATGTGGGAGGCCGAGCGATTCATTAGCCGAGACGGTCTGCTCGTCCTCGGCGCGAATGGCGTGCTTGTCAAGAATCCGGCTACGACGGTTCTCAACACCTATTCGACCATGAACCGCAATGCGCGAATCGAGCTAGGGCTATCGCCGTCCGCTGCTGCGCGAATCACGGTGGCTGCACCGGATGAGGACGACGATCCCGATGGAATTTGGGACTGACCACCTAGGAACGTTCCTAGGTGTGCTACCGCTGGTATGGAGAACGGACATGATTGACGACGAGACTCGCGCTTGGATAGACGATTGGGCCGAGCAGATGGCAGCAGCACGGCGCAAGTACCGCGAGCGGGAAGCCATTGAGAACCGCAGGCGTCAGACGAGAATGCAGGCTTTCGACAGCATCCGCTATGCCGGAATGCCTGCGCACCTAGTCCGCGAATACAAGGAAGCACAGCGCAAGAGGGAGGCGGCGGCGAATGGCCAGACGAGCTAAAGTCCTAAGCGTCCGTCATACCGATGAATCCCGCGCCAACCTCGCTGCCATACAGGAGCTGACCGGCTGTGAGACAGCGAGCGAGGCTGTCATACGCGCGCTAGATCTGTATGCCGCTTACCTAAAGCTGTCGCCCGGCGCTGTCATACAGGCCACCGGTCATACGCGTCGCACCACCTAGGAACGTTCCTAGGTGCCCACGCAGAACCCCCTATGCCACACCTCCACCGCGAGGGTTGGCGCAGGGGGTTTTCGTGTTTCTTGGGGTCGACCTTTGAAACGAAGGCCAGGTTTTCGCCGGCTCGGGGGTCTCAGACGGCCACTCCCCAGCGTTCCCAAGGGTTTTCGCTGCCTTTAGATTGTAGGCACCTAGGAACCTTCCTAGGTGATGACGCTAGGCTGCCGCGCTGTCGAGTACCGCCCGAACCTCCGGAACCTCGGCGTATTCAGCGAGCCGGGCGAGAACTACGCGGCCCCTTTCCGCTGTCCGCTCGCTTGCAATGTCGGCCGACAGTGTGAGCATGCGTTCCGCCGTGGCCGCCGCTTCTTCGGGTTCGTTGGCGTCGGCATAGGCAACCGCGAGCCATGAGAGGTAGAGCGCCATTTCGCGCGTGTGTGTGGCGTCGTACCGGCCGAGCACGTCCCGCAGCAATGGCACAGCGCGGAGCGGTCGGCGCAGCTCTGTGTAGACGCGAGATTCCATGACCCGCAATTCCCCGGCGTCCACCCAATAGAGATACGCCGGTTCCTCGGTTTCTCCGCTGTCTGCGCTTAGCGCTTCCGACGCTTCCCCGAGGGCGCGCATTGCGTGCTGCGCATTCTCGGTTCCTCCCGCTTTCGTGGCCGCCCACGCCACCCGATCGAAGTACAGCGCGCGAGCCTTTGGCGGTGCGTCCGGCCCGGCCCCGTCCAGTGCAGCGCGGGCAAGGTCTAGCCCTTCCAATTCCCGCCCGGTGTTGCTGAGTTGGTAGGCCAATGATCCGGCGAGATTTCCGGCAAGGGTTCGGTCCTCGGCTTGTGTGGCCGCGCTGAGGCCGAGCCGGTAAATCCGTTCTGCCTCGGCGTGCTGTCCCGCGTCGCTGGCAATCCATCCGGCGATTTGGGCAAGCTCCCCGATCTGCACAAGTAGCTGACGGCCCGTCAGATTTGAGTAGCTGTGTTCGCGGAACATTCGAACGGCTTTGCGGAGTTCGCGGAGCGCTGGCCGCATGAGATCCCCACCGGCTAGGAAGTCATCAGCGAGTCGGAGGCTGTGCACCCGCTGCGCTAGGTCGGCAACTTGCCCTGTCCCGATTCGGCCGCCTGTACGGGCCGTCAGAGGCTCTAGCGGGTCCTCGGCGGGCAGGAAGTCGGCGAGGGTCGGCAAAGGCGGTTCAGCGGGCGTCTGTGGCTCGCACAGCGTCTCTACGGGAACGGCCAGCGCGGCAGCGAGGAACGGCAGCCATTCGCGCGGCGTGCGCTTCCCTGTCTCCCACCGGCTGACTTCCTGTCGTCCGACCGGCTCGCCGACTACACCGGCCGCCCGGCATACCTCCCGCGCTAGCCGTGCCTGACTCCACCCGAGCCGTTCCCGCTGTTGCCTGATGTTGGCCCCGATTGCACTCCCCATGCGTCCAGTCTGGCCGACAGTTGGCCTACACGGGGCCGCTAGTCGGAGATCCATTACGGCCGGAGGCTGGACGCCGGATTGCCGACAGCGAGGGGACGCGATGGCCACCACGCAGATCAGCGAGAAAGGCGCTCCGCTGGAACCAGTGGGGGTGGAGGGGTGCCGTACCTGTGCCGTCCTGGTGCAGTCCCGGCAGACGGCCCGTGAGGCTGGTGCGCTTGGGGCTGTGGCCCGTTCGAATCAGGAGATTGCCGCTCACCCGCATAGGCGCGCTGGCGCGGTGACCGTGTGGGGTGTCGCCCAATGACCGAGCCTTTGCCCTACCCCGGTCCCGCTGTCGATCTCCCGCTAGATGACTGGCTTTACGAGGCTCGGCCGGTGGTTGGCTGTGGAACCTGCCAGGAAGCATCCCGCGCGCTGAAAAGGGCCAAGAGCACCGGCAAGGCATGGGACCGATTCGAGGCAGCGCGAATCATCCGGGCACACCCGCACGGGGCCGGGAAGTGACCACAGCCCCGGAACGTCCCCGCGTTGTTCGACCGGTGGTCAGGCTGCGCGTGCCTGTCGCTGACCGCTCGGAAAGTCGCCACCCAAAGCCGCGCGCCGGGCGAACAGGTGGGCAAGAACCCTGGAGCCTTTGGAAGTCAGGTGACCTCTGCGGCTGCTGCGCCGGACAGCGTGCCATTTGGTGTGACGGCTGCTGCGGATTCGACGGCTGCGAACTGTGCGGCTGGACGTACAAGCGCCCCTGTCCCGAATGTGTCGGCGGGGACGCGGAGCCGATCCGATGGTGACTCGCTGGCGGCTCGCTGCGTTCGTGCTGGCAGGGTTCCTTGGGTACCTGCTGGCCGCCGCTCGCTGACCACCCGTGTCCGTCGCCGACCGGCGCGGGTTCCTTGGCCCCGTCCGTCTGTCTCCCCCGTGGCAGATGGGCGGGGCTTCCTCGCATCTATGCAGGTCAGAGGCCGTGCGCTAACCTATGGCTCTGTTGGTCCAAGGGCAGGCGATGTCGCTCCAGATCTCGACGCGCATGTCTTCCGTTCTTTCCGGGTCGTACGGGCACGGGGACGCTCCCCACCCGGTACGTGAACGTTCAAACAGCCGTGCCCATTCCCCGGCGTTCCCCGGCCGGCACGCAGAAGCGCAGGAAGAGGTGGTGGTCGCCGTCCGCGGGCGGGTTGCCGGGGTCGGGGACCCAGCCCTGGCGGGCGTAGAAGGCCTGGGCGCGCCGGTTGTCCACGTGGACGTCGGGGACGGCCGAGTGCCTGCCGTCGGCGCACCACTGCTCCACGCAGGCCGCGTGCAGGGCCGTACCGATGCCGGAGCGCCAGCGGTCGGGGTCGACGTGGAACTGGTACAGCCTGACCGTGCCGGCGGGGCCGTCCTCCGGGGGCCGGAAGGAGGCGATACCGGTGATGGTGCCCTCCTCCACGACACACAGCACCTGCCCGTCGGGGCGCCCGACGGCACCGCGCCAGGCCGCGGTCCAGTCGATGCCGTCCTCCGGCAGACCGTCGGGGTAGTACGTCGAGCGGGCCCGGCGGTGCAGCGCGGCGATCCTCTCCGCCTCGGCGGGCAGGGCGGTCCGGATCACACGGGCACCCGTCACACGGTCACTGATCACGCAGCGGAGGACGTCACCGTCCACCGGGCGGTTCCGCGGCGGCGGACGCGGGGGCGGTACGCGCTCGGGGCGAGGCGGTGCGACGGACCGGGCGGGCGCGGCGCGAGTCGGCGGTTGCCGGCGGACCGGGCGGGCGCCAGGCCGGAAACGCAGGTACCGGAACCGGGCGGGCGCCAAGCGAGTCCGCGGTACCGGCGCACCGGGCGGGCGTTAAGCGGGCCCGCGGCTACCGGGGCCCCAGGCGGCGCCCCCCGGTCCGTGCGGGCCAGGAGGCTGCTCGGCGTGCCCCTGTTCGTGCCGGTCCTCGCCCTCAGCTTCCGTCTCGCAGGTCGCTCGGCGCGCCGGCCCTGAAGCCGATGTGGTCGTACGTCACCGCGCACCCCTCCCCCACCGGCGACTGGGCCATGAACCCGACCAGTGCGGCACCGGTCTCCTTCTCGTCGCCCAGGGTGAAGAACCGGACGAAGGTCCACCGCTCACCGTCCGGCGAGGCGTGGAAGGCGAAGGCCCGCCCGCTCCGGCTGACCCGCAGCCACACCGACTCCCCGTCCACCGCGAAGGAGTTGGCGTCGTCGGAGTGCCCCCGGGTGACCACCGTGCAGACGGTGGGCACGTCCGGGGAGAACTCCAGACAGAGCTTGGCCCAGGCGTGGTCGCCGACATGGACGTAGAGGACCCCGGCGTCGAACGCGTCCCGGAACACCACGGAGACCCGGGCGACGAGCCGGAAGTCGCCTGCGGGCGGCGCCCCGAGCAGTCGGGGGGCGTCGGAGGCGGGCTCCGGCGTTTCCCCGGTGGGCGGCACGAACCGGTCCTGCCGGGGTCCGGCCCGCCCGGTCAGCACCCCGTCCCGGTAGGACCAGTCGCCGTCCGGCCCGCAGGCCTCCAGGGAGAAGGGCAACTCGGGGATGTCCAAGGCCGTCGACCTCTCTCGTCGGGCACTAGCGCTCCAGGACCCCGTTGAACCTCCGGGGAAGCCCCAGGGGGTTGGCGTCCTTCAGCTCGTCCGGCAGCAACGCCTCCGGCGCGTTCTGGTAGACGACCGGCCGCAGCCACCGCTCGACGGCGGTCCCGCCCACGGACGTGGACGTGGACGTCGTGGCCGGGTAGGGCCCCCCGTGGTGCTGCGCGGGCGCCACCGCTACCCCCGTCGGCCAGCCGTTGACCAGCACGCGCCCGGCCAGCGGCGTCAGCCCGGCGAGCAGCTCCGGCCCCCGCCCGTGTCCGGCGGCCTCCTCGGAGGAGACCTGGACGGTCGCCGTGAGGTTGCCCGGCAGCCGCGACAGTACCGCCGTGGCCTCGGCCTCGGAGGCATAGCGGGCCACCACGGTGACCGGTCCGAAGCACTCCTCCAGCAGCAGGTCGTACGCCCCCTCCTCGGCCAGCTTCTCGGCCGGCACGGTGAGGAACCCGGCGCTGACCGAGTGTTCGCCGCCCGCGCCGGGGGTGACCGGCGAGTCCACCTCGGGGAGCTGGGCGCGCTCGGCCACCCCGGCGAGGAAGTTGTCCCGCATGCGGTGGTCGAGCAGCACCCCGGCGTCGGTGTCGCTGACGGCGTCGGTCAGGGACTTCACCAGCTGGTCGCCGGCCGCTCCGGACGGCACCAGCACCAGGCCGGGCTTGACGCAGAACTGGCCCACGCCGAGGGTCATCGAGCCGGCGAGCCCGCCGCCGATCTCCTCGGCCCGCTCGGCCGCGGCGGCCTCGGTGACCAGGACGGGGTTGAGCGAACCCAGCTCGCCGTGGAACGGGATCGGCACCGGACGCGCGGCGGCGGCGTCGAAGAGCGCCCGGCCGCCCCGTACCGATCCGGTGAAGCCGGCCGCGGCGACCAGCGGGTGCTTGATCAGCTCGACGCCCGCCTCGAAGCCGTGCACGAGGCCGACGACGCCTGCGGGGACACCGTGTTCGGCGGCGGCCCGGCGCAGCACCTTGGCGACCAGTTCGGACAGGGCCGGGTGGTCGGGGTGGGCCTTGACGACGACCGGGCAGCCCGCGGCGAGCGCGCTCGCGGTGTCGCCGCCGGCGACGGAGAAGGCAAAGGGGAAGTTGGAGGCGGAGTAGACGGCGACGACGCCGAGCGGCACCTTGTAGCGGCGCAGGTCCGGGACGGGCGGGGTGGCGGTGGCGTCGGGGTGGTCGATGATGACGTCGAGGAAGGCACCCTCGTCGACGATGTCGGCGAAGGCCCGCAACTGGTAGCAGGTGCGGGCGAGTTCGCCGGTCAGCCGGGCCGGCCCGAGCGCGGTCTCCGCGTCGGCGGTCTCGACCAGGCCGTCCTTGGCCGCGTCCAGGCCCGCGGCGGCGGAGCGCAGGAACGCGGCGCGGACCGTGCGGTCGGCGAGGGAGCCGCGGGCGGCGTGGGCCGCCCGGACGGCCTCGTCCACCTCCTGGGCCGTGGCCTCCACCGCGACCTGTTCACGCTGCTTCCCGGTGCGCGGGTCGACACTCCAGACTGGTGCTGCTGCCACCGCGGGTCCCTCCCAGTAAAGGCCGCATCAACTACGACGTTCCAGGCTCACCCATCAGCCGCGTTCGATATACTGAACACTGTCTCTGATGATGAATTCGCTGTTCGGAGACTATATAACTCAGGTCCTCGTCAACGAAGGGGTCAAGGGCGATGACGGCAGGCGACGCAGGGGGCGGGGCGCAGGTCAAGTCCGCGGTACGGACGGTTGAGCTGCTGGAATACTTCGCCGGCCGGCCCGGCATGCACTCGCTCGCGGCCGTCCAGGAGGCCGTGGGATATCCCAAGTCCAGCCTGTACATGCTGCTGCGCACGCTCGTGGAGCTGGGCTGGGTGGAGACGGACGCGACGGGCACGCGGTACGGCATCGGGGTGCGGGCGCTGCTGGTCGGCACCTCCTACATCGACGGCGACGAGGTGGTGGCCGCCGCCCGCCCGACCCTGGACCGGCTCTCCGACGACACCACGGAGACCATCCACCTGGCCAGGCTCGACGGCACCAACGTGGTCTACCTGGCCACCCGCCAGTCCCAGCACTACCTGCGTCCCTTCACCCGCGTCGGCCGCCGGCTGCCGGCCCACTCCACCTCCCTCGGCAAGGCGATCCTCGCCACCTGCACCGACGAGCAGGTCCGCAAACTCCTGCCGGAGACCCTGCCCGCGCTCACCGAGAACACCCTCACCGACCGGGAGCGGCTCATCGAGGAGCTGCACCGGATCCGGGAGCAGGGCTTCGCGGTCGACCGCGAGGAGAACACCCTGGGCCTGCGCTGCTTCGGCGTGGCGATCCCGTACCGCACGCCCGCGCGGGACGCCATCAGCTGCTCTGTGCCGGTGGCCCGGCTGACCCCCGCCCACGAGCAGATGATCAAGGACGCGCTGTTCGACGCGCGGGACCGGCTGACGCTCGCGACCCGCAGGCTCTGAGGTCCCGGGGCCGTAGGCTCGGCTCCATGGAGATCGCGCTGCGGGCCGTACGGGACAGTGACCTGCCGGTGTTCCGCCGGCTGATGACCGATCCGGAGGCCACGCGGATGGCCGCGTTCGGCCCGGAGGACCCGTACGATCCGGAGGCCTTCGCGGCCCACTGGCGGCGCCTGCGGGAGTGCTCCGAGGTGCTGCGCACGGTGCTGGCCGACGGGAAGGTGGTCGGTACCGCGTCCGTGTACGGCGTGGCCGGCGAGCGCGAGGTGACGTACTGGATCGACCGCGCGTACTGGGGGCGGGGCGTGGCGACGGCCGCGCTGGGGGCCCTCCTCGCCGAGGTGCCCGGACGGCCGCTGTACGCGAGGGCGGCGGCCGACAACGCCGGTTCGCTGCGCGTCCTGGAGAAGTGCGGCTTCCGCGAGAGGGCCCGGGCGCAGGGGTACGCCGGTGCGCGGGGCCGGGAGATCGAGGAGGTCGTGCTGATCCTGGAGGGTTCGTGAGAGACCGGACGAGATGAACCCCGGATGAGAAAACCGGTCGTACGGGAACGATTGCCCCGCTCCCGCTCGTCTTCCCAGCGGGATGAACAAGACGATCAGGCGGGCGTCCGTCTTCGCGCTGCTGCTGGTGCTCTCCCTGCTGGTCAGGGCGACGTGGCTGCAGTACTACGACGGCAAGGCCCTCGCGGACGACAACGACAACCGGCGGAACGCGATCGCGACCTACTCGCGGCCCCTCGGGAACATCATCGTGGCCGGAGACGCCGTCACCGGCTCCGCCCGGACGAAGGGAAGCGACCTCGCGTACAAGCGGACGTACAGGGACGGCGAGCTGTACGCCGCGGTGACGGGCTACGCCTCGCAGGCCTACGCCCCCACCCAGCTGGAGGGCATCTACACGGACCTGCTGAACGGCACGGACAACCGGCTGAAGACCGTGATGGACACGGTCACCGGGGAGCGCGCCGAACCGGGCGACGTGCTCACCACGATCGACCCGGCCGTGCAGAAGGCGGCCTACCGCGCGCTGGGCGACAAGAAGGGCGGCGCGGTCGCGATCGACCCGAAGACCGGCAGGATCCTCGCGGCGGTGTCGACGCCGTCGTACGACCCGTCCTCGCTCACCGACGCCAACACGGCCGGCAAGGCCTGGAAGTCGCTCAACGCGGACAAGGACAAGCCGCTCACCAACCGCGCGCTGCGCCAGCCGCTGCCGCCCGGCTCGACGTTCAAGCTGGTCGTCGCGGCCGCCGCGCTGGAGGACGGACTGTACGAGGACGTGGACCAGCGCACCGACAGCCCCGACCCGTACACCCTGCCGGGCACGGTGCGTCCGCTGTCGAACGAGAACAAGTCCGCGCCCTGCGAGAACGCCTCGATCCGTGTGGCCCTCCAGTACTCCTGCAACAACGTCTTCGGCAAGATGGCCGTCGACCTCGGCCAGGACAAGGTGAAGGCCATGGCCGAGAAGTTCGGCTTCAACGACGCGGCGCAGGACGTGCCGGTGCGGGCCTACCCCAGCGTGTACCCGTCCGGCATGGACAAGGCGCAGACCGCCCTGACCGGCATCGGCCAGTTCGACGTCACGGCCACGCCCCTGCAGATGGCCATGGTGTCCGCGACCATCGCCAACGGCGGCAAGCAGGTGTCGCCGCGCATGGTCGCCCAGATCACCGACAGCGGCGGTGACGTGCTGAAGGACTACGACGACGACACGGACACCAAGGAGGTCGTCAGCTCCACCACCGCCGAGCAGCTCCAGTCGGCGATGCGGACGGTGGTGAAGGACGGCACCGGCACGAACGCGCTGATCGACGGCGCGACCGTCGGCGGCAAGACCGGCACCGCCCAGCACGGCGAGAACAACAGCAAGACGCCGTACGCCTGGTTCACCTCCTACGCCAAGTCCGACGGCAACGGCAAGGAGGTGGCGGTCGCGGTGATGGTGGAGCAGTCGGACGCGGCCCGCTCGGAGGTGAGCGGCAACGGACTGGCGGCGCCGGTGGCCAAGGCGATGATGCAGGCGGCGCTGAAGTAACCTCCCGGTTTCCGCGTTGCCGGCGCGGCGGTGGTGAGGAAGGCCGGGACGGCGATCTCGCGGCGGTCCCGGCCGACCCCTTTCCGGGTCTGCTCCGTGTCACCTCACGGGTTCGGTCCGCCATACGACGTCCGACCCCCCGCACGAGGACACGAAATGATCACTGCTACGCTTCCGGATCTCGGTCCGGGCCCTCCCCCTGGCCCTCGCATGTCATTCACATGACACTCACCGAGCGTGTATCGAGAAGAGGTCACCCGTGGGCACAGTCGTCGACGACGCAGCCTCCGTGGAGTTCCATGCCTTCTTCGAACGGCACTACGCCGAACTCGCCCGTCTCGCCCACCTGTTGACCGGTGAGTCGGACGCCGCCGACGACCTGGCTGCGGACGCCCTGCTGGCCCTGTGGCACCGCTGGGACCGGGTCCGCGCGGCCGACCACCCGGTGGCGTACGCACGGGGCGTGGTCACCAACCTGGCCCGCACCCGGATACGCAGCGCGGTGCGCGAGCGGCGGCGGATCGCGCTGTTCTGGCCGCGGGGCGAGGAGCGGACCGAGAACCCGGACGTCGACGGTGCGGTGGACGTCCAGGAGGCGCTGCGCCGACTGCCGTTCCGGAAACGGGCGTGCGTGGTGCTCCGGCACGCGTTCGACCTGTCGGAGAAGGACACCGCGCTCGCGCTCGGGGTCTCGGTGGGTACGGTGAAGAGCCAGACGTCCAAGGGCATGGCCGAACTGCAGCGGCTGCTCGGCCCGCAGGGCGACCCGCGGCGGGTGCACGCGGCGATGGCGGCCCGGTCCGGCGAGAGCGGAGGAAGGAACCGATGAGGCAGCAGGACGTGCACGACGAGCTGCGCGCCCGGCTGCACGAGGCGGCCGAGGCCCACGAACCCGACCGCGCACGCATCCTCGCCCGGGTGGAGCGCGGCATGACGGCGGGGTCCCGCACCGGCCACCGGGCCGGACGCCCGCCGGTGTCCGGCTGGATCCGGGTGGTCACCGCGACGGCCGCGGTGGCCGGTGTGCTCGCGGCCGGGGGCTACGCGGTGGCGTCCGCGGTGCGGAAGGACGACCCGCCGGCCCGGCAGACGGTGGCGGTGTCGCCGACGCCTTCGGGGTCGCCCGCGCCCACGACCCGTCCCCCCGTCCACTCCGCGGACCCGGCGCCCACCAAGGGGGGCGCCGGTCAGCCGTCCCGCACGCCCGGTTCCTCCCCGTCCGGCACCCCGGAGGCCACCGCCCCGGCCGAGCCGCCGGCGGCACGCGCCGAGCAGGACGGCCCCCTGTGGTCGGACGGCTCGGTCGACCCGCACAGCAACGACTTCTGGGCGCAGAGCAACCTGACCCTGAAGACCTCCCGGCCGCTGACCTCCCTGACCGTCGAGCTGAAGGTCGCCCGGACCGGTGGGGTCACCTCGACGGGGGCGTGGCGTTCGCTGCCGGAGGGGGACTTCAGCCAGGGCGTCACGGAGAAGGACGGGTTCGTCGTCTACACGTGGACCCTGAAGGAGGGGCGTACGGTGCCGGCGGGCGCGTGGGTGTTCGCGGGACAGTACGAGCACGCGCGTGGGGGCCGCGACGCGGGACGCGACCGGTATGTCATGACCGCTCTGGCCGGGGGGCGTACGTACGCGGTGACCGGAGACTTCGCCGTGCACGCGCAGGGCGGCTCGGCCGGCGACTCGTAGGGCCGCGGGCGGGGTCCGCCGTTCATCGACGAGTACGGTCCGGGCGGGTACGTCCCGTTCGAGACGACGGACCTCGCGTCCGGGAAGTGGACCCCTCCTCGGACTGCGCGCTGCCGGCGAGCCCCCGCCACGGCACGGTGCTGCCGGTGACGGGGGCCGGGTACGAACGGCTGCTCAGGACGTACGGACAGGACTCGGCTCAGCTGACGAAGTACGTCGGGTTGGGCAGCTTGTACGTGCGGTTCGCGTACCCGCCGTCCAGGTCCGAGTACTGGTCGCCGAAGTTGGCGATGATCTCGTAGCCCAGGTCGTCCTCGATGTGCCGGCGCGTGCCGGACTTGTACTGCACCGTCGTGCAGTTCCAGGCGGCCGCGGTGGCGCAGTCCTTCAGGTAGGCCGGCGGGTTGGCCTTGTCCTTGAGGAACATGTGGCCGGCGTCGAGGTTCACATCGGCGCCGACCTTCTTCAGGTTGGCGACCGCGGCGGCGCGCTGCGCCTCCGTCAGACCGGAGTTGTAGAAGACCTCGACGCCCTTGGACTCGGCGTACCGGACCAGCTCGGGGCTGCCGAAGACGGCCGGGCGGTCGGCCTTGTTCACGTAGTCGTTCCACGTGGTGCCGTTGTACGTGTAGTTGGTGCGCTTCTCGTAGTCGAGGCTGAGCAGCAGCGTGTCGTCGATGTCGAAGACGACGGCCGGCTTCTCGCCGTGCCGGTGCGCCTTGCGGGCCGCCTTGTCGATGTAGCGCCTGGCGTCGGCGTCGATGCGCGCCAGGTCCTCGGCGTACGGGCTGTCCGGCGACGCCTGGTAGACGCCGTTGCCGTCGGCGGTGGTGCCGTAATAGGTGTCGATGTCCTTCACCAGGACGCCTATGTTGTACGGCTCGTGGGTGGAGTTCGCCGTCGACTGGCCGGCCGTGGCCGCGCCCGCGCCGTACAGCGCCGCACCGGCGACGAGACAGGCGGCACCGGTCGCGACCGCCTTGAGGGACTTCCGCATGAGTTCTCCGGATCTGGTGGATGAGAGTGATGTACCAGGTCACAGATTGTCTACGCGCATCACACACGCAGAGCGAGCCTCGTTACCCGATCGATACGCACGTCGTGCGGCACCCCGGCCCGGAGCAGTGCCCTCCAACTGCCTCCGCCCGACGCCCGCTTGACGCGAGGACCCGAACGGCCGGGCTGGTTCGATGAGGACGGCGTCAAGGCCCCGGAAGTCCAGCTGCCGAAGGTGGGAGATGAAGTACGTCACGGCCGTCTGCGAGGAGGCGGGCAGCCGACGTCGGTGTCTCGGAATCGCCCACGCCTACGCCGTGATGCTCGACGGAGTGGAGGAGGTGTACACATTTCTTCGCGAGGAGATCGAGCCCACGGGGCAACTGAGGAGACAGCTCGCGGCCTCCCGTGTCACCCGCCACTGGGGTCGCGCGTCGCCGAGCGTCGATCTGGAGGTGCCACGCGGTGTCCCGGAAGCACCCGTCGAGGACGGCGTCGTCCCGGCCACCGGCACGGTCACGGACGATGCCGGGCACGGTGTGCGGGTGCGGTTCAGCGGGGGGTCCAGTCGCCCAGGTACGCCGCCGGGGTGTGCCGCGCGGCCTCGGGCGGGGTGAGCTGGGGGCGGTCGGCGGGGTCGGTGATCGCCGCGCCGGGGCCGGTGTTGCGGAACTCCCGGAAGCGCATGGACTGCCAGGGGTGGGCCGCCGACATGTCGGTGTAGGGGGCGGCCGCGTCGATGCCGGGGCCGAGCCGGGTGTCGCGGACGGCGAGCATCGGGCGGGCGGCGGGGTCGGAGCTGGGGACCCAGGGGCGGGCCAGCTTGTAGAAGGCGTCCGGGGCCTCGCTGCTGACACGGCTGCGGGTGACGAGGTAGCCGTGCGGGTTGGCGGCGGCCGTGGAGGGCGCGAAGACGAAGCCGTAGGGTGCCGCGGCCAGGTCCGTGCGGTTCAGGGTGCGGAAGTGGCAGTGTTCGTAGACCGCCGTCGCCCGGCCGAAGACGAAGTCGACGTCTCCCTCGATGTGGCAGTGGCCGTAGTACTGGCGGGCGAGGACACCGAGGGCCATGGAGTCGGCGTACAGGGTGTCCTGGTGGCCGAGGAAGCGGCAGTGCAGGAAGGCGCCTCGGTCGCCCTGCGCCTTCAGGGCGACGGCCTGGGTGCCGTCGGTCTCCGGGTGGTCGGCGCGCAGCCAGTCGTTGGCGAAGGTGATCCAGCGGGCGGTGAACCCGTCGGCCTGGACGGTTGTGGTCGCCGAACCGGTGGTGCCGTAGGTGCCGCCGCCGGGCTTGGGGGTGCCGGCCGCTCGGTCGTGGACGACCACCACGTCCCGCGGGTTCTCGGAGGCGCCGATCCAGGTCATCTCCGTGCGGCCGGCGTCGACGGCGACCGTCTCCCGGTAGCGGCCGGGGGCGATCACGAGGGTCCGTCCGCTGCCGGTGGCGGCGGTCACCGCGGCCTGGACGGTGGTGAAGTCGCCGCGGCCGTACGGGTCGACGTAGAGGGTGCCGGGGGTGAGGCGGCGGGCCGGGGAACCGTGGCGGCCGAACGGGCGGGCGGTGAGGGCGTGTGCGGGGGCGGACGTCAGGGCGAGCGCGGCGGCCGCGGTGCCCGTGGTGAGGAATCCCCGTCGGGAGAGGGGCACGGCTGTACTCCTTCGGCTGGAGAGGGGGCCGGGGGTCCGGCCCCCTCGGGGGGTCAGCGCAGGTGGCCGGCGCCCGCGCAGTGGTCGACGAGGGCGGGGACGGCCCGCGGCCGGTCCACCCTGGTGCGCAGGACCGGTGTCCAGCCGGCCCCGGACCGGAGGATCTCGCCGGGCACCTGCGCGTTGTGGACGGCGATGAGGTCCGTGGGCTCGCCGTTGACGTAGTTGTCGTCGGCGGTGACCGGCGCCTCCTTCCACTTCTTCAGCACCGCACCGGCCTTCGCGCCCGCCGGCAGCGTGAACGCGTTGTGCTCGGCGACCAGGTGCGACTCCATGCCGATGCCGTAGCTGTAGGAGTAGTCCTCGCCGGCGACGAAGTGGTTGTTGTACGAGTCCACCTGCCCGAACCGGACCCGCGGGGCGCGCTCCACCAGGTTCCGGAACAGGTTGTGGTGGAAGGTGATTTTCAGGTGCCCGCGGTCGACGGCGGCCGTGGACGCGCTGTCGCTGTTGCCGACGAGGATCGTCTTGTCGTGGTCCTCGAAGACGTTCCAGGAGACGGTGACGTGGTCGGCGCCCTTGACGACGTCCAGTTCGCCGTCGTGCTGTTCGTAGATCCGGCCGTAGTAGGACGGCAGGGTGCTGTCCGGGTGCTCCCCGTCGGTGAACGTGTCGTGGTCCATCCACACATGGGTCGAGCCGTGGACGACGGCGCTGTCGTACTCGGAGTTCCAGTTGCCGTCGGCGGTGTCGGTGGGGTCCCACTGCGGGAAGCAGTCGAGGGGGCTCTCGAAGGTCAGGTTGCGGACGATGACGTTGTCGACGCCCTTGATCTGCAGGCTGGCGCCCCGGAAACCGGCGTCGCGGCCGATGCCGACGATGGTCGTGTCGGCCGGGACGGTGGCCTTGACGAAGGCGTCCTGGTTGGCGGCGGAGGCGCGGCGCAGGCCCTCGGGGCTGTCGTCGGGCTCGGCGTCGAGGTTCCTGCCACGGCCCCACACCACCGGGTCGTAGGTCTTCAGATAGGCGTCGAAGTCGTACCCGGGCACGGCGAAGGACGCGCAGTCCGGCCCGTCGGCGTCGATCGTGCCCTTGACCCGGACGATCCTCGGCGCGCTGCCGCCGTCCGCCAGGGCCGCCTTGAACTGCTCCCAGGTGGTCACGGTGTACACGTGCGCGGAGTCGGCGGCGGCCCCGCCGGTCGTCCCGGTGCCGTACGCCGCCCAGCCGTCCTTGGCGGGCAGCGCCTGCCGTTCGAGGCCGGCGCGGTGGGCCGGCCGTACGGAAGCCGAAACGGAAGCGGAAGCCGTGCCGGTGACGGCGAGAACGAGGGCCGTGCCGCCCACCAGGGCAGTTATGGCACGTCCATGACATTTCTGTGTACGCACTGTACGGCTCTCCTCGATGACGAAGGTCAGGATGCGGGTGCGGGCGGCCAGGTGATCCAGGACGCCGGGACGTCCTCGTGCAGCCGTAGGACGTCGTGCCGGGCCAGCACCCGGGTGCGCAACAGCTCCTGCGCGACGAGCCGGGCCACGGCGATCGCGCCCGGCGGATTGAAGTGCGTGTTGTCCTGTTCGGTGGCGGTCCAGTTGAAGCAGGTCTTCGTCTCCTCCACCCCGAGCCGCTGCCACAGCGCGAGCGACAGCGCCTGCGTGTCGAGCAGCGCGACGCCCTCCTCCCCGGCCAGCGCCCGCATGGCCGCCGGGTAGTCGCCGTGGGTGGGCTGGGCGTTGCCGTCGGCGTCGAACCTGCGGCGCTCCACCGGAGTCGCGAGGACGGGCCGGGCTCCGCGGGACCGGGCCCCGTCGATGTACAGCCGCAGGTAGTGCTGGTACGTCGTCCAGGGCTCGGTGGCGCGAGCGGGATCGGTGGCCTTCTCGTCGTTGTGCGCGAACTGGACGACCAGGAAGTCGCCGGTGCGGATCTCGGCGAGGATCGCGTCGAGCCGGCCCTCGTCGACGAAGCTCTTCGAACTCCGCCCGTTGACCGCGTGGTTGGCGACTTTCACCTCCTTGCGGAGGAAGAAGGGCATCGCCGTTCCCCAGCCGGTCTCGGGAGCGGCGTCGGCGTACTTCTGTGCGGCGGTGGAGTCACCGGCGACGTGGAGCGTCCGGGACGTGCGCGGGGAACGCCCGGCGAGGGGGACGGCGGCGAGAGCGGCGGACGTGACGTGTCTGCGCGTGAGGGACACAGCCTGTGCCTTTCGATTCAGGAGAACGGGACCTGCCCGGGGGCACGGGGAACTGCGCGGCCGGCCACGAGGCGCCCGCAGTTCCCCACGGGCGCGACCACGCGCGTGGTCAGTGGTTCTTCTTCCAGTCGGCCTGCGCCTCGTTCAGCTGATCGGCCAGCGTGTCCAGGAACTCCTTCGCGCTCATCTTCCCGAGCAGCGTCTTCTGGAAGTTCGGCTCGTTGTCCGCCTTGGAGATCGTGTTCCAGTCGGGCAGGTAGTACGGCAACTGCACGATCTTCGTGTCGCCCCCGTTCAGCGCCTCGGCCGCCAGCTTCGTCGGCTCGGCCCGCCGGATCCACGCGTCCCCGGCCGCGTCGGTGTTCGCCGGGACCTGCCCCGCCGACTCGTTGAACTTGGAGTTCTCCTTGGCGGAGACGGCGAACTCGATGAACTTCCAGGCCGCCGCCTTGTTCTTGCTCGACCTGAACAGGCTGAGCCCGTCCACCGGGTTGGAGACCTGCACCCGGGTACCGTCGTCCAGCGTGGGGTTCGGAACGCCCCGGAACTTCTCCTTGCCCAGCGCCTTCAGGTGGTCCTGGTACGAGCCCAGGTTGTGGCTCAGCATGCCGATCGTGCCGCTGTCCCACTGGGCGACCATCTTGGTGAAGTCGTTGTTCACGTCGGCGGACGGGGTGTCCTTCTTGTAGAGCGCGACGTACTTCTCCAGAGCGGCCACGTTCCTGGGATCGTTGACGGTGGTCCTGTCGCCTTTCCAGAACGACGTGATCCCGGTCTGCCCGTACATCGCGTCGAGGGCCGGCGCGATGGCGCCCTCGCCGCCGCGGATGGTGAAGCCGAACTGGTTCCTCCCCTTGTCCGTGAGCCTGGCGGCGGCCTCGTAGAACTTCGACCAGGTGGTCGGCGCGTCCAGGCCGGCCTTCTCGAACAGGTCGGTCCGGTACCACAGCGTGCCGTTGTTCGCGGAGGTCGGCACCTGGTACAGCGCGCCCCCGCCGCCCGCCGCCTTGCTGACGTCGATCAGGTTCCGGCTCAGCTTCCCGTTCAGCGGGCTCTTCTCCAGCCGGCCGTCCAGCGGCTCCAGCGCGCCCTGGACCGCGACCTCGGCGAGCATCGCGGTGCCCACGCCGCCGACGTCCGGCAGGCCGCCGCCCTGGATGGCGGTGTCGTACTTGGACTGGGCGCCGGCCGCCGGGATGCCGACGTACTTGACCTTGATGTCCGGGTACGCGTTCTCGAAGTCGGCGATGATCTGCTTCCAGACGTCGGTGCGGACACCGCCGTTGCTGTCCCAGAAGGTGATCGTGCCCTTGCCCGAGCCCTCGTTCCCCTTCTCCCCCGCGCCGCCGCTGCCGTCGTCGCCGCAGGCGGTCGCGGTCAGGGCGAGCACGGAGCCCAGGGCGACGGCCAGGGCGGCGCGCCTGTTTCTGCGGATGCGGATGCTGCTTGTGGTCATGGTCGGCTCTCTTCTTCTGGATCCAACGGAGGATGAGGCGTGGGGGATCAGGCGTCGGGGATGATCCGGAACCGGGTGAACGTCGCCGTCCCGGCGGGTCCCGGTCCCTCGGGCGCGACGGCGAACAGACCGAGCAGGGCGCCGACCCAGCGCCAGGGGGTGGCCGCGAAGACGGGACCGGAGGAGCGCAGGCCGTCCCCGACGTCGTACCGGAACCGGCAGCGCGCCCCCGCACCGGCCTCGATCCGCAGCCGCGCCCGTCCCTGGGGAGCGGGGCGGGGCACCCCGGCGTCGCGTTCGCGCTCGGCCACCGCCTCCGCGAACCGGTGCACGAGCCGGACCGTGCCGTCGCTCCCGCGCTCCAGGCCGATCCACGCGCACGCGTCCCCGAGCACCACCAGCCCCGCCCGCGCGCCCGGCTCGGTGCCCTCCAGCCGCAACTCGACCTCGACGGCGCCCGGCAGGCCTGGCAGCCGCTGGGTGAGGACGTTCGGCAGCTTCCGCGGGTCGTGGACGTCGGCCGAGCGGACGCAGGTCAGCCGCAGGCCGTCCGCGGAGGTCTGGGTGGCCCAGCCGTCGCCGGGGTTGGCGGTCCACTGCCACTGGCGGCCGTACCGTCCGCCGGGGAAGTCGTCGTCGGTGGGGGGCGCGGCCGGCGGCTGCGGCGGCAGACCGGGCCGGCGGTGGACGGCGACGGGGGCGCCCTCGTCGCCGAGGACCGGCCAGCCGTCGTCGCCCCAGCGCATCGGCTGGAGGTGGACCACCCTGCCGTAGGCGCCGCGCTGCTGGAAGTGCAGGAACCAGTCCTCGCCGGCCGCGGTGCGGACCCAGCCGCCCTGGTGGGGCCCGTTGACGTCGGTGTCCCGCTGCTCCAGGACGATCCGTTCCTCGTACGGGCCGAAGAAGCCGCGTGAGCGGAACGCGCCCTGCCAGCCGGTCTCCACTCCCCCGGCGGGGGCGAGGATCCAGAACCAGCCGTCGTGCCGGTACAGCTTCGGCCCCTCCAGGGTGAACCAGCCGGGGATGCGGTCCCCGTCGACGATCACCTTGCCCTCGTCGAGCAGCGACGTGCCGTCGGGGTGCATCCGGTGGCCGGTGAGCCGGTTCTTGACGCCGGAGCGGGATCTGGCCCAGGCGTGCACGAGGTAGGCCTCGCCGGTCTCGTCGTCCCACAGGGGGCACGGGTCGATCAGTCCCCTGCCGGCCTTGACGAGGCGGGGGCGGGTCCAGGGGCCGCGGATTTGGGGTGCGTTGACCTGGAAGACGCCCTGGTCGGGGTCGCCCCAGAAGATCCAGAAGCGGTCGTCGTGGTGCCGGATGGCGGGTGCCCAGACCCCGCGGTCGTGCCGGGGCGCCGTGAACTCCTCCTCCGGTACGAGGCGTTCCAGGGCGTGGCCGACGAGGGTCCAGTGGACGAGGTCGCGGGAGTGCAGCAGGGGCAGGCCGGGGGCACGGCCGAAGCTGGAGGCGGTGAGGTAGAAGTCGTCGCCGGCGCGGACCACGTCCGGGTCGGACCAGTCGGCGTTGAGGACCGGGTTGGTGTAGGTGCCGGTGGTGGTCACTGGCTCACCGCCTTGCGGGCCAGGGCCGCCGCCTCGCCCCGGGTCAGGGTGCCGTCGGCGACGACCGTGACCACCCGGCGTACGACGGTCGCGCCGGGCGGGACGGCCAGCCGCTCGGTGTGCGCGAGGGAGGAGCCCACGCCGGGGTACTCGGCGGCCCGGACGAACCACGGGTCCCGGCGGGTGTCCTCGGTGGCCCCGGCGAACACCAGCGTCCAGCCCTCGCCCGCCAGCGCGAGCCAGTCGGCCCGGGTGCCGTGCGTCTCCGCCTCGCCGTCGCGGTCGGCGGTGAAGACCTCCGGGGTGCGGGAGTCCTTGCGGGCCCGCCAGAAGAAGCCGCCGTAGGCCGCGCCGGGCCGGCCGTTGGTGGCGGGGCTGCCGATCGACAGGAGCGCGGTGGTCACGTTGGTGAGGGAGAAGGTGAAGTCCAGCGCCCAGGCGGTGTCCGTGAGTCCGTCGGCCGCGACCGTACGGCGCTCGCGCAGCAACGTCTTTCCGGCGGCCACCCAGCGCAGCTCCTCCACGAAGCCGTCGGGGTCGCGGAGCTGGAAGGCGGTGTGCCGCTGGGCGCCGTGGTCGTCCAGTTCGGTCGGACCCCGGTCGCGGACGAAGGTCCGGCCGCCCCAGAAGTTGTGCCCCTCGACGTCGGGAACGGCGACACCGACGCCGAGGTGGTGTGCGTGGTCGGCGGGGCCCGCCTCGGTGACCGCCGTGCCGGCCAGGGTGGTGACGGGGTGCAGGTAGGGGCGCGGGGAGAGCCGGGCGGGCAGCTCGGGCCGGGTGACGTAGCGGCCGACCGGGCGGCCCGCGACCCGCAGGACCAGGCTGTCGGGGGACGTCATCAGGTGCTCACCTCGTTCGACAGGTCGTTCGACAGGTCATTCGGCAGGGGGCTGCCGGGCGGGGACCAGGAAGCGCCCAGTTCGGAGTAGAGGGAGAGGGTGGCGGCGGCCGCGGTGACCAGGCCGTCGATGCCGGGCACGATCCGGCGGTGCTCGGCGGGCAGCAGCCGCCAGGCGTGCTCGGGCAGCGGTGCCGGGTCGGGGGCCGTGCGGACGGCCTCGACGACCCGCATGAAGGCGCCGGTGTCGTCCGGCGGGACCAGCAGCGGAGTGCCGTGCTCCAGGTGCCCGACAAGGTTCTCCAGCAGGTCGGTGCGGCCGTACTCGGTCTCCTCCGGGCCGTGGCCGGTGCGCTGGAGCAGCACCCGGTCCTGCTTGTACCAGAAGGTGATCCGGCCGCTTCTGCCGTGCACCAGCAGGTACGGCTCCCCGGGGTGTTCGGCGCACAGGGTCGCCGCGACCGTGACGGGCCCGCGCGGGGTGTGGACGCGGACGCAGGAGGTGTCGTCGGACTGGATGGCGTTGGCGCGCAGCAGCTCCGTCTCGACGCCGGTGACGTCCTCGGCGCGGACCGTGCCGAGCAGGGCGAGGCCGGTGGCGACGGCGTGCGCGAGGGGGTTGGTGAGGACCCCGTCGACCACGTCGGCCCCGTTCAGCCGGCGCCGGCCCGCCCAGGGCGCCCGCCGGTAGTAGGCCTCGTCCCGGGCCCAGGCCCCGGCCCCGCCGACCCCGACGACCTCGCCGATCGCGCCCTCGGCGATGAGGCGCCGGATCGCGGGGACCGCGTGCGAGCCGAGCGACTGGAAACCGATCTGGCAGGCCACCCCGGCCTTCCGGACCCCGTCGGCCATGCGGCGGAACTCGGCGTACGAGGGTGCGGGCGGCTTCTCCAGCAGCAGGTGCGCCCCGCGTGCGGCGGCGGTGAGGGCCAGGTCGGTGTGGGTGGGGATCGGCGTGCAGACCACGGCGATCCGCGCGCCGGTGGAGTCCAGGAGCGCGCCGAGGTCGGCGGACTGCTCGGGCGTGCCGAGCCCGTCCGGGATCTCCTCCCCGGTCAGCGGGGCCGGCTCGCAGATCCCGGCCAGCCGGACCAGACCCGCGCTCTGGAGGCGGCGGAGGTTGTCCAGGTGCCAGCGGCCGTGGCCGCGCGCCCCGGCGAGGACGACGTCGACGCTCATCCCTTCACCGCCCCCGCGCTGAAGCCGGTGATGAGCCACTTCTGGATGAAGGCGAACACGATCACCACGGGTACGGCCGCGATGATGCCGCCCGCCGCCAGGGCGCCCAGGTCGACGCTGTCCGCGCTCATCAGGGTGTTGAGGCCGACCGGGATGGTCTGCTTGCCCGGGTCGGACAGGAACATCAGGGCGAACAGGAAGTGGTTCCAGGCGTGCACGAAGGCGAAGGAGCCGACGGCGATCAGGCCGGGCCGCAGCAGCGGCAGCACCACGATCCGGAAGCCGGTGAACCGGTTGCAGCCGTCCACCCAGGCGGCCTCCTCCAGGGAGTACGGAACGTTCCGGATGAACCCGCTGATCAGGATCATCGACAGCGGCAGCTGGAAGACGGTCTCGGCGATGACGACACTGCCCAGGGAATTGATCATCGACAGCCTGGCGAAGATCTGGAACAGCGGCACCAGCAGCAGCGCGCCCGGCACGAACTGGGAGCACAGCAGGGCCAGCATGAACCCGCGCTTGAGCCGGAAGTCGAAGCGGGCGAGGGCGTACCCGCCGGCCAGGGCGACCACGGTGGTCAGCACCAGGGTGGCGAGACCGACGTAGACGCTGTTGGTGAAGTAGGTGCCGAAGCTGCGCTCGGTCCACACCTTCTGGAAGTGCTCGAAGGTCACGGGCCAGGGGACCAGCGAGGTGGAGCCGGCCGGGCGGAGCGCGAAGAGCAGGATCCAGTAGAAGGGGACCAGGGTGAACAGGAGGTACACCGTCAGGGGGACGTAGATCTGCCAGCGTGGGACCTCGTCCCAGGAACGGCGCCCCTTGGGGGTCCTGGCGGGCTCGGCCGCCGCCTTCTCGGGTGCGGGAGCGATCTCGGTGATCACTTGGAGTCGCCTCCGAACTTGCTCAGCCGCAGGTAGACGATCGAGCAGAAGAGAAGGATCACGAACGCCACCGTGGTCAGGGCGGAGGCGTAGCCGAAGTTGTGGGCGTCGACGCTGGTGTTGGCGATGTAGAGGGGAAGGGTCGTGGTCTCCCCGGCCGGGCCGCCGCCGGTCAGCGTGTAGAGCAGGTCGACGTTGTTGAACTCCCACACCGCGCGCAGCAGCGTGGACAGCACGATGGCGTCCTTCAGGTGGGGCAGGGTGATGTGCCAGAACTGCCTGAGCCGGCTCGCCCCGTCGACCTCGGCGGCCTCGTACAGGTCCTTGGAGACGGACTGGAGGTCGGCGAGGATGAGGATCGCGAAGAAGGGGACGCCCCGCCAGAGGTCGGCGAGCACCGCCGCCGGGAAGACGGTCGAGGGGTCCGACAGCCAGCTGGTGCCGTAGGAGCCGATGCCGGCGTCCGCCAGGTAACGGGTGATGCCGGTCTGGGAGTTGTAGAGCAGTACCCAGATCGCGGAGGTCAGCACGCCGGAGACGGCCCAGGGCGAGAAGACCAGCGCGCGTCCCAGTGCCCGGCCGGCGAAGGTCTGGTTGACGATGAGCGCCAGCGCCAGGCCGAAGAGCAGTTGCAGCCCGACCTCGACCACGACCCACTTGGCGCTGAAGGTGAGCGTGTCCCAGAACTGCGGGTCGTGGGCGAAGACCTGGGTGAAGTTGCCGAGGCCCGCGAAGCCGTTCCGCCACGGTTTGGTGGGGTTGTGGTTCTGCAGGCTGTAGTAGAAGACGCTGAGCACCGGGTAGGCGATGAAGCCCAGCATCAGCAGGGCCGCCGGGGCGATCAGCAGGTACGGCAGCCTGCGCGGGGTCGCGGAGGCACGGCGCCGCCGGGGTGGCGCGGGCGGTTTCGCCACGGCTGCGGCTTGGGCCATGACTGTTCTCCGTTCGCAGTTGACGGGTGCCGCCCGAAGGGCGTCCGTGAAGGGGTGGTCGGGTGACGGGCGGGCGTGGGAGCGGGTATGGGAAGCGCTTGCTTCGTACACGTGCGGAAGCGCTTCGACGACCGGGGTGTAGGACTGGGTCAGCCGGCGTACGGGTCGGGCACGGTGCCCGGGCGGGCCAGGAACGCGAAGTCGCAGCCGGTGTCGGCCTGGGTGATCTGCTCGGTGTAGAGGGCGCCGTAGCCGCGTTCGTACCGGGCGGGCGGCGGCGTCCACGCGGCCCGCCTGCGCTCCAGCTCCGCGTCGTCCACGTGGAGACGGAGGCTGCGGGCCTCGACGTCCAGGGTGATGAGGTCCCCGGAGCGGACGAGCGCCAGGGGGCCGCCGATGTACGACTCCGGGGCGACGTGCAGCACGCAGGTGCCGTAACTCGTGCCGCTCATCCGGGCGTCGGAGATACGGACCATGTCCCGCACGCCCTGCTTCAGCAAATGGTCGGGGAGGGGGAGCATGCCGTACTCGGGCATGCCGGGGCCGCCCTTGGGGCCGGCGTTGCGCAGCACCAGCACGCTGTCGGCGGTGATGCCGAGCGAGGGGTCGTTGATGGTGCGCTGCATCGTGCGGTAGTCGTCGAAGACGACGGCCGGCCCGGTGTGCCTGAGCAGGTGCGGCTCGGCGGCGATGTGCTTGATGACGGCGCCGTCCGGGCAGAGGTTGCCGCGCAGCACGGCGACCCCGCCCTCGCCCGCGACCGGGTTGTCGCGGGTGCGGATGACGTCGTCGTCGTGGACCTGCGCGCCGGTGAGCTGCTCGCGCAGGGTGTCGTAGGACACCGTCGGCCGGTCCAGGTGGAGCAGGTCGGTGATCCGGGAGAGGAAGCCGGGCAGGCCGCCGGCGAAGTGGAAGTCCTCCATCAGGTACGTCCGGCCGCCGGGGCGGACGTTGGCGAGGACCGGGACCGTGCGGGCGACGCGGTCGAAGTCGTCCAGGGTGAGCCGGACGCCCGCGCGGCCGGCCATGGCGATCAGGTGGATCACGGCGTTGGTGGAGCCGCCGAGGCCGAGCACGGTGGTGACGGCGTCCTCGAAGGCCTCGCGGGTGAGGATGTCGGAGAGCCTGCGTCCCTTGTGGACTTGTTCAACGATCCTCATGCCGGATCGTGCCGCCATCCGATCGTGCCCGGAGTCCACCGCCGGGATGCTGGACGCCCCCGGCACGGTCACCCCCAGCGCCTCGGCCGCGGCGGTGAGCGTGGACGCCGTCCCCATCGTCATGCAGTGGCCGGGCGAGCGGGCCAGGCCGCTCTCCAGCTCGGCCATCTCGCAGTCGCCGATGAGGCCGGCCCGCTTGTCGTCCCAGTACTTCCACATGTCGGTGCCGGAACCGAGGACCTCGCCGCGCCAGTGGCCCGGCAGCATGGGCCCGGCCGGGACGAAGACGCACGGCAGGTCCACGGAGGCGGCGCCCATCAGCAGCGCGGGCGTGGACTTGTCGCAGCCGCCCATGAGCACCGCGCCGTCGACCGGGTAGGAGCGCAGCAGTTCCTCGGTCTCCATGGCGAGCAGGTTGCGGTAGAGCATGGGGGTCGGCTTCTGGAAGGTCTCGCTGAGGGTGGAGACCGGGAACTCCAGCGGGAAGCCGCCCGCCTGCCACACCCCGCGCTTGACGGCCTGGGCGCGGTCGCGGAGGTGGACGTGGCAGGGGTTGATGTCGGACCAGGTGTTGAGGATCGCGATGACCGGCTTGCCGAGGTGTTCCTCGGGCAGGTAGCCGAGCTGGCGGGTGCGGGCGCGGTGACTGAAGGAGCGGAGCCCGTCGGTGCCGTACCACTGGTGGCTCCTGAGTTCCTCGGGACGCTTCCTGCCGGTCATATCGACCACCCGGCGACGATGGCGGCGACCTCGGCGCGCTCGTCCTCCGGCAGCGGCCTGCTCGGCGGGCGGACGTCCCGGCGGCACAGGCCGAGCGCGGCGAGGGCCTCCTTGACGACGGTGACGTTGTTGGCGTTGCCGTGCGCGGCGCGCAGCTCCTCGAAGCGGCGGATCTGCTCCCAGACCTTCATGGCGGCCTGGTAGTCACCGGATCGAAGCGCTTCGATCATGTTCAGCGAGACGGCCGGGGAGACGTTCACGAGTCCGGAGGTGAAGCCGGTGGCGCCGGCGGAGAAGTAGGAGGGCGCGTACGGTTCGGCGAGGCCGGCGACCCAGACGAAGCGGTCCAGGCCCGCGTCGCGGGCGAAGGCCGCGAACCGGGCGGCGTCCGGGACGGCGTACTTGACGCCGATCACGTTCGGGCAGTGGTCGGCGAGTTCGGCGAGCCGGGCGCCGGGGAGCTGGGGGTTGCGCAGGTACGGCACCACGCCCAGCTCCGGGACGGCCTCGGCGATGGCGCGGTGGTAGTCGACCCAGCCGGCCGCCGAGACGTACGGGTGCACCGGCTGGTGGACCATCACCATCCGGGCGCCGACGTCGCGGGCGTGCCGGGCGGAGGCGATCGCGGTGGGCAGGTCGTGTCCGACGCCGACGAGCAGGGCGGCGCGGTCGCCGGCCTCCTCGGCGGTCAGCTCGGCGACCAGGCGGCGCTCCTCCGGGGTGAGGGCGTAGAACTCGCCGGTGTTGCCGTTGGGGGTGAGCGTCCTGATCCCGCCGTCGAGCAGGCGACGCAGCAGGGCCCGGTGGGTGCCGGTGTCGACGGAGCCGTCCTCGGCGAAGGGGGTCACCGGGATGGCCACCACGTCGGCCAGGGCCGCCCGTTGGGTCTCGAACGTCACGCTGCTCATTACTGGCCTTCCTCGGGGAGGGACTCGGGGAACGCACGGCGCACGAAGGACGCGATGTGGTCGTGCAGGGCGCTCGCGGCGCCGTCCGCGTCGCCGTCCAGCGCTAGCCGGAGGATCTCCCGGTGCTCCTCGGCCTCCCGCTCCCAGGAGGGGTCGGCGGACCAGGCGACGGCGGAGACGAGGGCGGCCTGGTCGCGGACCTCGTCCAGCATCCGGCCGAGCAGCGGGTTGCCGCACGGCAGGTAGAGGGCGCGGTGGAAGTCGCGGTTGGCGAGGGAGCGTTCGGCGGTGTCGGTGGCGGTGTCGGCGCGGGTCAGCGCGGAACGGGCGGCGTCGAGGGAGGCGCCTCGCGCGACGGCCCGGCGCAGGGCCTCGGGTTCGAGCAGCAGGCGTACGTCGTAGACCTCGCGCGCCATGTCCGCGTCCACCATGCGCACCGTGACGCCCTTGTACTGGCTCATCACGACCAGGCCGGTCCCGGCGAGGGTCTTCAGCGCCTCCCGCACCGGGGTCTTGGACACCCCGAACTGCGCGGCCAGCTCCGCCTCGACCAGGGGCTGACCGGGGGTCAGCCGCCCGGTGAGGATGCGGTGTTTGATCGCGTCCAGCACGTACTGCGTGCGGGACGGGATCGGGGTGGGCACAGAGGTCATGCGGCCCTCTCGGATCTCACATATCGCGTCTCATATATGACGTACGAAGTACGACGCGTTGAAGGTAGGAGGGGGCCCGGCTTTCGTCAATGCTTCTGACAAAGGAAGTCGGTTGTGCTCAGACGCTGTGGAGGTGGCCCTCGACGGCGGTGAACGTGGGCCGGCCGGAGGCGGTGGCGGCGCGCGCGGTGGCCGACTCGCGGCTGAGCGTGGGGCCGACGTGGGTGACGAGCAGCTCGCGCACCCGGGCCTCACCGGCGATGCGGCCGGCGTCCTCCGGTGTCAGGTGGACCTGTTCGCCGTCGCGATGGACGTCGATGTCGGCCTCGCACAGGAACAGGTCGGCTCGGGCGGCGAGTTCGGTGAGCGCGGGACAGGGGCCGCTGTCCCCGGAGTACGCGAACACACTGCCCTGGCATTCGGCGCGCAGCCCGTAGGCCTCGGTGCCGTGGGCGACGGCGCGGGCGGTCAGGCGGAGGTTCCAGTGCCGGACGTCGTGGCCGTCGTACAGGTCGCGGAAGTCGAGGACGCCCTTGAGGAAGTCGACGTCCGGCCGCCCGAAGAAGCCGGCCAGCCGGCGTGCGCAGCCCTCCGGCGCGTACACCGGGACCGGGGCGGGCGGGGTCATCCCGCCGTAGGCGAACGCGTAGGCGGCGGCGAGCAGATCGGCGCTGTGGTCGGCGTGCAGGTGGGAGATCCAGATCGCGGTGAGGCGCGCCGGATCCGTGTGCCGCTGCAACGCGGCGAACGTCCCGGGCCCCGCGTCCACCCACACCTCGGCGCCCCCGCCGGACAGCAGATACCCGGAGCAGGGCCGGTCGGGGCCCGGGTGGGGCGAGGCGGTGCCGAGGACGGTGAGGGTGAGCGGCATGGGAAGGAGCGTACGACGCGAGGGGCCCGGGACCGGTCAGATCTCCATCACCGCGTCGCAGTCCGGGCAGACCCGGGACGCGTACTCGCCGGGGTACCACGGCTCGCCGGGGGCCGGGGAAGGCGGCCGGGGAGCACGGGCCATGGCGAAGGTGTCCTTGCCGCACAGGGTCCGTGGGCCGACCGCGTCGGCCCTGCCGGGGGCGGCGGGCGCCGCGTGCACCCTGCGGGGGAGCGGTTCCGCGTCGGACGGTCCGTCCGCAGGGGTGCGTGCCGCGGCCACGGGCCGTTCGAACTCGTACATGACGACGATCTCGCTCATGTCTCCACCGTGGGCGCGGTGACCCGGGGCGCCGCGTTCACCCGCGGGTGGCGCTGGGCAGGGCGAGTTCGCGGCCGCGGTAGAAGCCTTCGCGCTCCTCGGCGACGTACGGGGCCATGGCCGCGCGCCGCCGCTCCTCCGGCTCGGAGGTCCGCCATGCGTCGCACGCCTCCCGTGACTCCCAGAAGGAGACCCCGGTGACCTCCTGTCCGTCCTCGGACCAGTAGGCGTAGGCCCGCTGCAGGCCTCGCGGCGCGGGCTCCGGGCGCCACGCCCTCTCGAAGTCGTCGAGCGTGCCCGGCTGAAGGCGGCGCGTCGTCACCCACACGTAGTGCTCCTGCATGGCGGTCTCCTCCGTACCCGATCGGACAGCCCCCCTCTCAGGGGCACCGTAGGCCCAATGCGCCACTCCCGCCGCCCGGCGACCGCCGGTCGGCCCAGGGTCCGGCCGTACGGGGTCGGTCTGCGGCGAGGGGGGCCGGTCAGGGCGCGGGCAGCATGAGCGCCAGGTACAGCACGGTCAGCGGCGGGACCAGCGCACCGAGGGACAACCACACGCGCAGCGCCGACCAGCGGCGGGTCCAGGGCAGCAGCCACGCGGTGAACAGGGCCGCGCCGGAGAGCGGGCCGCCGATGCGCGTCATGCCGTCGATCCAGGCCAGCGCCGTGTCGAGAGCGGCCGAGCAGAGGTCGGGACCGCAGCTGTCCGTGGCCATCACGGACAGTCCGCCGAAGAGGAGGGCGAGCGCGCCGAGCGGAACCATCAGGGCCGTGGCGATCGCCGGGGCCACCCAGCCCCGGGGGTCCCGCCCGCTCCTGCCGGCAGCGGGCGGCGCGATGTGCGAGGTCGTCATGCGGTCAGTGAACCGGGGGCGGAGGCGCGGCACACCGGCCGAGCTACTCATGCGGAAGCCGCTCGGCCACTCAGACACCGGCCTGCCGAGTGCCGCGGTCACCCAGGCACCCGCGGGGGTGAACCAGGCACGCGCGGGGCCGCCCAGGCACGACGGGAGCCGCCCAGGCACGCACGGGGATCGCCCCGGCACACGTCGATGCCGCCCGGGCCTCACCCTCCGACACCGCGCGGACCTCGCGGTCCGCGCCTCACCCTCCGGCTCACCCCGCCGGCACCGCCCGGGCCTGGCCGCCCGCGCACCACACCCTCCGGCACCTCCGCCGACGTACCCACGCCGGACGGCTCGCGCACCTCCCCCTCGGTCACCCCCACCGGCCACCCAGGCCTGACCAGCGCCACCTCACCCTCAGCCCCCGCACTCCCCCACAGACGCCGCCCGCGCCCCGCCCCCTCAGGCCCCCGCGGGCACCGCCCGCCCGCCCTCCGTCCGTCCCGCGGGCCGCCCAGGGAGCCGTCAGCACCCCGCCGGCCCCTGAGGCCCCCTGGCGCCGCCCCAGCTGTGACTGAGCGCGATGGTTGGCCCTTGAGCACGCTGGTGGGCTCCTGAGCGCGATGGCTGGCCCGCAGGGGCCGGCTGGAGGGGACCCGCCCGCGACGATTCTGAAGGGCTTCACTAGTCTCCAGCACCATGACCAGCACTTTCGGCTTCACCTGCTCGTGCTGCGGAGCCCACCACCCTGAGCTGCCGATGAACTACACGGCTGAGGCTCCGGCCGTGTGGGACCCGGCCTCTGCCGGCGCCGATGACAGCCTTCTGTCCGCGGACCAGTGCGTGGTCCGCGGACAGCACTACTTCGTCAAGGGCATGATCGAGATACCGGTCATCGACAGTGACGAGGTGTTCTCCTGGGGCGTATGGGTCTCGCTCAGCCGCGACAGCTTCTCCAGGGCTGTGGACCTGTGGGACACCCCCGGCCGCGAGGCCGAGAAGCCGTACTTCGGCTGGCTCACCACCGACCTACCGGTCTACCCCACCACCCTCAACCTGAAGACACACGTGCATACCCGTCCGGTCGGTGAGCGCCCCCTCGTTGAGCTCGAACCCACCGACCATCCCCTCGCCGTCGAACAGCGCACGGGGATCACGCTGGACCGCGTGCGGGAGATAGCGGAGGTTGTGCTCCACTCCGGCGCGGGCAAGCAGCAGTGACGGCCGTCGCGACGAGTGAGGCCTCCACGGCGGCTGACGCACGGGCGCGGATCTGAGCACCTGCTTGGCCAGGCGGGCCAACTACCGCGCGCAGTCACACCAGCCCTGCCAGCCCCTCAGGCCGCAGGCATCGCCCGAGCCCCGCCCCTCAGGCGCTCGCCCGCCCCCACCCCGGGTCCCGTCCGCTCAGCCCCACCGCCCGGTCCAGCGGGGGTGCCTCCGGTGGGACCGGGACGACCGGGCCGAAGAGGCCGTCGCCGCGGTTCGGGTCGTCGGCCGCGGCGCGGAGGAGGGCGAGGGCCGAGTCGAGGGCGGCCGGGTCCGGGGTGTAGGCCTGGCCGGTGGCGCGGGCCAGGTCCCAGCCGTGGATCACCAGCTCGTCGGCGACGACGGCGCCCGCGACCGCGCCCGGAAGGTCCACGCCGCCGGCGCGGGTGTCACCGGTCCAGGCGGCCGGGTCGCGCCAGGCGTCGGCCAGCTCGTCCAGCGCCTTCGGGAGTTCCTCGCGCCAGCCGGGGCCGAGCTCCCAGGGCACGGTGTCCGGGCGGGTGTCGGTCGTCGTGCCGAGGTCCTTGCGTGCGGCGTCCCGGAAGGCCACGGACAGCGTCAGCAGATGGCCCAGCAGCCGGTGCACCGCCTGGCCCGGGCACGGTGTCGCGGCGGTCAGCTGCGCGTCCGTCACGGACTCGGCGAGCCGGGCCACGATCCTGGTCTGCGGGCCGAGGTCGATCACGGTCATGCTCACTCCTTCAGGGTCGTGCTCCGGGTACCGAGGGCTGACCGGCCGGCGCCCGGAAACTCATCGGTGCGGCGCGCCCACTCCCACGGCGCACGGCCGCCGCCGAGGCACCAGAGGGCGATCACCGGGTCGCACAGCGCGCAGCCGAACGACGCGTCGTGCGCGAAGGGGATGATCGGATGGCCCTTGAGGTGGTGGACGACGTCCCACGCGGTGTGCAGCAGCCAGCCGAGGCCGATGAACGCCCAGGAGTCCAGGCCCTTGTAGGCGACGAAGGTGGCGACCGCCGTGAACGCGAACTCCCAGCCGCCGAGGCCGCCGCCGCTGAGGTAGGCGGCCCCGGCACCGGCCACCATGACCGCGTTGAGGCGGCGCCGGTGGCGTTCCGGTACGAGGGACATGAGGGTGACGTAGAGCAAGCCGACGAGAAGGGGGGCGAGGTAGCGCATGCGGTCGACGGTAGGGTTCCGGCCCCGTGCGCCCCAGGGGCCCCGGTGCCAGGTTCCGACGGGATCTCGCCGCCACGCCCGCCGCCCACCGCGTCTCCCCCCGTCTCCCGTCGGCCGTCACCCGTCACATCGCCCGTCTCTGCCTCTTCCCCCGCACAGACGACCGCGCGCGCCCAGGGCGTCTGCCCGATCCGCGGCCCCCCGTCTCAGACCCACGATGACCGGGTATGACGACTTCCCTGACCCTGTTCCGGGTGCTGCGGGACCGCAACGCGCGGCTGTACGTGACGGCCCTGATGGTGTCCGGCTTCGGCACCTCCTCGCTGTGGCTGGCGTCGGGTGTGTGGGTGAAGGAGCTGACCGGCTCCGACGGCCTGGCCGCCCTGTGCCCGCTCGCGATGTGGGCGCCCACCCTGGCCGGCCCGGCCCTGGGCACGCTCGCCGACCGCCTGCCGCGCAGGCCCCTGCTGATCGCCCTGGACCTCGGCCTGGCGGCCCTGCTGCCCGCCCTCTTCGCCGTCGGCTCCCCCGGCCGCCTGTGGCTGCTGTTCACCGTCCTGTTCCTGTACGGCACCGCCGGGGTCGTCCACGACGCCGCGGAGTCGGCGCTGCTGACCGCCGTGGTGGGCCCGGAGCTGCTCGGTGACCTCAACGGGCTGCGGACGGCCGTCACGGAGGGGATGAAACTCGTCGCCCCGCTGACCGGAGCGGGTCTCTACACGGTGTACGGCGGTCCGGCCGTGGCCTGCCTGGACGCCGCGACCTTCGTGCTGGCCGCCGGGCTGTGCGCCCTGCTGCGGGTGCGCGAGGAGCGGCCCGCCCGGTCCGGCGAGAGCCGGCGGAGGCAGACCGCGGAGGGCTTCCTGCACGTGTGGGGCCACCCGCTGCTGCGCCCGCTGGTCCGGGCGGGCGGTACGACGATGCTGCTGACCGCGCTGGGCAGCACGACGCTGTACGCCGTGGTCGACCGCCTCGGCCACTCCCCCGCCTACACGGGCGTGCTGTACGCCGTCCAGGGCGCCGGCTCGGTGGCCGCCGGGCTGCTCGCCGGGCCGGCGCTGCGGCGGCTGGGCGCGCGGCGCCTCGCTGCGGCCGGGATCGCGCTGACGGGGATCGCGGTGGCCGCGCGGGCGGTGCCGTCGGACCCGGTGGCCTGGGCCTGCGGCGCGGCGGGCGGTCTGGGGCTGCCCTGTGTGCTGATCGCCGTGCTCACCGCGGTGCAGCGGGAGACCCCCGGCCCGCTGCTCGGCCGGGCGACGGCCACCGCCCACACGCTTCTCTTCACCCCGAACGTGCTCGGCCTCGCGCTCGGGGCCGGCCTGGTCGAGCCGGCCGGCCCCGCGCTGCTGCTGCCGCTGTACGGCCTGGCGCTGCTGCTGACGGCGCTGCCGCTGGCTCAGCGCCCGGAGAGTGCCTCGCGGACCGCCGCGAGGTCCCCGTCGGACGCCAACCCGGCGTGATACAGCCGCAGTTCCGTCGCGCCGCCGGCACGCGCGCGTGCCGCGTCCGCCGCGAGCGTGCCGGGGCTGCCGCCCATGCCGGAGACGACCGTGAGGTTGGCGGCCAGCACCGTTCCCGCCCGCGCTCGCCCGGCGAAGGGCGCCAGCAGGGCCGTACCCCCGGTGCAGGGCACCACGACGCCGTCGGCCACGGACAGGATGTGCGCGGGGTCGACGCCCGCGTTGGCCCCGCAGTGGTAGGTGACCGGGTCGGCGTGCAGCAGTACCTGGAAGCCGTCGGGCGCGGCGGCGCGTACGGCGGCCACGGCCTCCTCCTGGAGGGTGCGGGCGGCAGAGTCGCGCCACGCGCGCGTGGCGGCCGCCGTGTCCTCGCCGAGCAGCTTCTCCACGGTGGGCCAGCCCTCGTCGTCGGCCGTGCTCCGCCACAGCGGCTCCAGGGCCTCGCGTACGGCCGCGGCGAGCGCGTCGGCGTCCAGGCCCCGGTCGCCGTAACCGGCCCGGCAGGACGGGCAGAAGCACAGGGACATCAGGTACTGCCCGGCGTCCCCCAGGCAGACGCCGGCGGTCTTGTCGTGGGCGTGCAGGTGCGCCAGCCCGTACCAGCCGAGGGACTCCAGTTCGGTGCCGTGCGCGCCGGGGCGTACGGCGGCCTCGGCGGCCAGGTCGACCAGGTACGCGCGCGTGGCGGGCTGGGCGACGCAGGGCGCCCACGGGTAGCGGTCGCCGTAGGCGTTGACGACGGAGGTGTCGGGGTGTTCGGCGCCCAGGCGGGAGTTGTGGGCGAGGACGACCCAGGTGTGCACCTCCAGGCCGGCCGCGGCGAGGGCGTCGGCGGCCCGGCCGTAGGCGTCGCCGGGGGCCCAGCGGCCGGCGGGGTAGGGGCGCAGGCCGCGGCCCGCCCAGCGGTCGCCCGGCGGGTAGAGGACGGCCGCGTACTCGGCGGTGACGATGCGGTGGCGGGGGTGGCGGGGGGTGAGGGCGCGGGTGGAGTGGTAGGCGGCGGCCAGGGTCACCTGCTCCACGCCGAGCCCGGCGATCCGTTCGGGGGCGGCGGGGTCCCCGTCGACGTCCCAGGGGTAGACGAACGCCGACGCCTTCACGCGTCCTCCTCCAGCAGCCCGTAGCCGCGTTCGATCAGCTGGGCGAGCTGTTTGACGTGGTCCTCGGCCGGTTCGTGCAGCGGGGGCCGGACCTCGCCGACGTCCAGGCCGCGCAGCCGTACCCCGGCCTTGACGAGGGAGACGGCGTAGCCGCGGCCCCGGGAGCGCAGTTCCACGAACGGGCGGTAGAAGCCGTCGAGGAGACGGTGCGCGGTGGGCAGGTCGCCGGTCCGCAGGGCGCGGTGGAAGGCGAGGGCGATCTCCGGTGCGAAGCAGAACACCGCCGAGGAGTAGAGGGTGATGCCGAGGGCGCGGTAGGCGAGCTGGGTCTGCTCGGCGGTGGGCAGGCCGTTGAAGTAGAGGAAGTCGCCGGGGGCCTCGGTGCGGACGGCGCTGACGACGCGCTGCACGAGGTCGAGGTCGCCGAGGCCGTCCTTGAGGCCGATGACGCCCTCGGTGCGCGCCAGTTCGACGACGGTGGACGGGGTGAGGACCGCGTTGTCGCGCTGGTAGACGATGACGGGCAGGCCGGTGGCCGCGGCGATCTCCCGGTAGTGGCGCAGCAGGCCCTCCTGGCCGGCGAGGACGAGGTACGGCGGCAGGGCGAGGATGCCGTCGGCGCCCGCGTCGGCGGCGAGGTGCGCGTAGCGGACGGCGAGCGCGGTGCCGTAGCCGGCGCCCGCGACGACCGGGACGCGTCCCTCGGCCGCCTCGACGGCCGCCCGGACGCAGGCTGCGAACTCCTCCGGCAGCAGCGCGTGGAACTCCCCGGTGCCGCAGGCGGCGAAGACGGCGGCGGCACCGGCCGCCACGCCCCGGCGCACGTGGGTGCGGTAGACGTCCAGGTCGAGTGAGCCGCCGGGGCCGTAGGCCGTGACGGGGAAGAAGAGCGGCCCGCTCGGGTCTCGGAGCCGTTCGGTCAGAGGGGCTGGCGTCACGGGCTCTCCCTTGGGACACGCCGGTGCATGGTGCCGATCCGGTGCACGTTTCTGATCCACGTCCATATTTCTGAACATCACCACGCTAAAGCGCCTTCTTGCGGCAGGTCAAGCAGGCAAACCCGCACGACCGGCAGCGAATTCGCCGCCGTCACGCGACACTTGACGGCACCCGGTGAACTCTTTAGCGTGTCCACGTATGTGAATATCGGCCACAAGGAGAACCGAGGATGCCCGCTCCCCGTACGATCCTGCTCACCGGCGCCGCCGGCGGGCTCGGCACCCTGATGCGGTCCCTGCTGCCGGAGTACGGCTACACGCTGCGCCTGCTGGACGTGCGGAGCATCGAGGGCGAGCCGGACGCGATCACCGCCGACCTCACCGACAGGGAGGCGCTGCGCGAGGCGGTGCGGGGCGTGGACGCGGTCCTGCACCTCGCGGGGATCTCCCTGGAGGCGCCCTTCGAGAAGATCCTGCGGTCGAACATCGAGGGCACCTACCACCTGTACGAGGCCGCCCGCCAGGAAGGCGTGCCGCGGATCGTCTTCGCCTCCTCCAACCACGCCGTCGGCTTCACCCCGGCCCCGCGCGCGGGCGATCCGCTGATCCCCGTCGACACCCCGCGCCGCCCCGACACCTTCTACGGCCTGTCGAAGTCCTTCGGCGAGGACCTGGCCCAGCTCTACTGGGACAAGCACGGCCTGGAGACCGTCTCCGTGCGCATCGGCTCCTGCTTCCCCGAGCCCACCAGCGTCCGGATGCTCTCGGTGTGGATGAGCCCGGCCGACGGCGCCCGCCTCTTCCACGCGGCGCTGACCGCCGAGGAGGTCGGCCACACGGTGGTCTACGGCTCCTCCGCCAACACCCGCCTGTGGTGGGACCTGACCACCGCGCGCTCGCTCGGCTACGAGCCGCAGGACGACTCCGAGCCGTACGCCGAGAAGCTCATCGCCGAGCAGGGCGAGCTGGACCCGGAGAACCCGGCCCACGGCCACCTGGGCGGCCACTTCGTGAACGACCCGCCGATCTGGCCGTACTGACCCCCTCGCCGGACCGCCGGCCCTCTCTCCGGCGGCGGCCTTCGCCGGCCTCGGGACGGTCCGGGCGGTCCCGGCGGTCCCGGGTCCCGGCGGCCGGAAACGATCGTCCACGCGCGCGGGCGGGCACCGAACGGGCCCGCCCGCCGCCGTGTCCGGGCATCCGCCGTGCCCGTTCCCACTCCGCCCCGGACAGCCGCGCAGGTCCGCGGCGGACACGGCCCGCGGGAAGCGGGCACAAGCGGGCAGTATCGGGCCCGCAACAGGCCTGGTCAGCGGTGCGCACCGGCGGTAGAACTTCCCCCATGGCCCGAACGGGCAGTTCCACAGGGAAGCGGGTGACGACATGGCCACCAGGACGACGGAAGAACGCCGGCGCGAGATCGTGCGGGCCGCCCGCGCCACCGGCTCGGTGGACGTCACCGCGCTGGCCGCCGCCCTCGGCGTGGCCAAGGAGACCGTCCGGCGCGATCTGCGCGTCCTGGAGGACCACGGATTGGTCCGCCGCACCCACGGCGGCGCCTACCCGGTGGAGAGCGCCGGCTTCGAGACGACCCTCGCCTTCCGCGCCACCAGCCATGTCCCCGAGAAGCGCCGGATCGCCGCCGCGGCGGCCGAGCTGCTCGGGGACGCCGAGACGGTCTTCGTCGACGAGGGCTTCACCCCGCAGCTCATCGCCGAGGCACTGCCCAGGGACCGGCCGCTGACCGTGGTCACCGCGTCCCTGCCAGTCGCGGGCGCCCTCGCGGAGGCCGACCGGGTCTCCGTGCTGCTGCTCGGCGGCCGGGTCCGCCCGGGCACGCTGGCCACCGTCGACCACTGGACGACGAAGATGCTGGCCGGCTTCGTGATCGACCTCGCCTACATCGGGGCCAACGGCATCTCCCGCGAACACGGCCTGACCACCCCCGATCCCGCGGTCGGGGAGGTCAAGGCACAGGCCGTCCGGGCCGCCCGCCGCACCGTCTTCGCGGGCGTGCACACCAAGTTCGGCGCGGTCGGCTTCTGCCGGTTCGCGGAGATCGGCGCGCTGGAGACGATCGTGACCAGCACGCTCCTCCCGGCCGCCGAGGCCCACCGCTACTCCCTGCTGGGCCCGCAGGTCATCCGGGTCTGATCCGCCGAACGCCCGCCCCCGCGGAGCGTTCCACCCCCGCTGACGCCCCTTATGTCCCCGTACTTCGCATACCTCCAGGAGCGATTCATGCGCACCCCGAGCCGACGGAGGCCGCGAGCCACGCTCGCCCTGGCCGCCGCAGGGACGCTGCTCGCCCCGCTGCTCTCCGGCTGCTGGGCCGGTGCCGGCGGGACCGGTTCCGGCGGCGACGCCATCAACGTCCTGATGGTCAACAACCCCCAGATGACCGAGCTGCAGAAGCTGACCGCCGCCCACTTCACCAAGGACACCGGCATCAAGGTCAACTTCACCGTCCTGCCCGAGAACGACGTCCGCGACAAGATCAGCCAGGACTTCGCCAACCAGGCCGGCCAGTACGACGTGGCCACCCTGTCCAACTACGAGATACCGGTCTACGCCCGCAACGGCTGGCTGCACGAGATGAACTCGTACGTCGCGAAGGACCCTTCGTACGACGAACAGGACGTCCTGAAGCCGATGCGCCAGTCCCTCACCGGCGACGACGGCCGGCTCTACGGGCAGCCCTTCTACGGCGAGTCCTCCTTCCTCATGTACCGCAAGGACGTGTTCGCGGCGAAGGGCCTGACGATGCCCGCCCGTCCCACCTGGCGGCAGGTCGCCGACCTGGCCGCGAAGGCGGACGGCGCCGTGCCCGGCATGCGGGGCATCTGCCTGCGCGGACTGCCCGGCTGGGGCGAGCTGACGGCACCGCTCACCACCGTCGTGAACACCTTCGGCGGCACCTGGTTCGACAAGGACTGGAAGGCCCGGCTCGACTCCCCCGCCTTCGAGGAGGCGACGAAGTTCTACGTCGGCCTCGTCCGCGCGCACGGCGAGTCCGGCGCCGCCCAGTCCGGCTTCGCCGAGTGCCTGAACAACATGACCCAGGGCAAGGTCGCCATGTGGTACGACGCCACCTCCGCGGCCGGACTGCTGGAGGCGGCCGGATCCCCGGTCAGGGGGAAGCTGGGCTACGCCCCCGCCCCCGTCGAGCGCACCCGGTCCTCCGGCTGGCTCTACACCTGGGCCTGGGGCATCCAGCAGTCCTCCCGCAACCCCGACAAGGCCTGGAAGTTCGTCTCCTGGGCGTCGGGCAAGGGCTACGAGCGGCTGGTCGGCGAGACCAGCGGCTGGTCGAACGTCCCGGCCGGCAAACGGGCGTCGACCTACGCCGACCCCGACTACCGCAAGTCTGCCGCCGCGTTCCAGGAGACGACCAGGGAGGCCATCGAGAGCGCCCGGCCGGACGACCCCGGCGTGCAGCCGCGGCCCGCGCCCGGCATCCAGTTCGTCGGCATCCCCGAGTTCACCGACCTCGGCACCAGGGTCTCGCAGGAGATCAGCGCGGCCATCGCCGGACGCCGGTCCGTGGAGGCCGCCTTGAAGACATCGCAGGCGCTCGCCGAGAAGATCTCGAAGGAGTACGAGGGACGATGACAGCGACGACCACGGCCCCCCCTCGCGGCCGCCCCCGGGAGAACGGCCCGGCAGCCCTCGGCCCGGCTGCGCGCCTGGGCCACCCGCGCCCCGCTGCTGCCCGCCCTCGTCTTCATGATCGCGGTCACCCAGCTGCCGTTCGTGGCCACGCTGGTGATCTCCTTCTTCGACTGGAACGCCCTCTATCCCAAGGCCCGCCGCTTCACCGGCCTGGACAACTACCGCCAGGTGCTGACCGACGCCGGCCTGCGCCACTCGGTCTGGACGACCGTGCTGCTCACGGCGGCGGTGGTGCTGGCCAGCCTGGTCCTGGGGCTTACGCTGGCACTGCTGCTGGACCGGAGGTTCCGCGGCCGGGGCATCGTGCGCACCCTGCTCATCGCGCCCTTCCTGGTGGTGCCGGTCGCCGCGGCCCTGCTCTGGAAACATGTCCTCTACAACCCCGAATACGGCTTGTTCAACGGGTTGCTGCACTCTGTGGGCGGCCCACAGCCGGACTGGGTCTCCCGCACCCCGCTGCTCGCGGTCGAGGCCTCCCTGGTGTGGCAGTGGACGCCGTTCATGATGCTGATCCTGCTGGCCGGCCTGCAGAGCCGGGACCAGCAGCAGATCGAGGCCGCCCGGGTCGACGGCGCGGGCGGCTGGCAGATCTTCCGCCACCTCACCCTCCCGCACCTGCGCCGCTACCTCGAACTCGGCGCCCTGCTGGGCTCGATTTACATCGTCCAGAACTTCGACGCGGTCTTCACGATCACGTCCGGCGGACTCGGCACCGCCAACCTGCCCTACACCGTCTACCAGAGCTTCTACCAGGCCCACGAGAACGGCCTGGCCTCGGCCGCCGGCGTCCTCGTCGTCATCGGCTCGATCGTCATCGCGACCTTCGCGCTGCGCGTGGTGTCGTCCCTGTTCCGCGAGGAGGTGTCCCGCGCATGAACGCCGTACTGCGCCGTCACGGGCTCGGCCTGCTGGCCTGGCTCGCCGGGATCGTGTTCTTCCTGCCGATCGCGTGGATGGCCCTGACGTCCTTCCACTCCGAGGCGGACGCGGCGACGAACCCGCCGTCCTTCGCCGCCTCCCCGACCCTCGACGGCTACCGCGAGTTCTTCGGCAGCGGCGGCGGAGCGAGCCCGTGGCCCGCGCTCGTCAACTCCGCGGTGGCCTCGGTCGCCTCCACGCTCCTCGTCCTGCTGCTGGCCCTGCCGGCCGCCTACGCGCTGTCGATCCGGCCGGTGAGGAAGTGGACGGACGTCCTGTTCTTCTTCCTCTCCACGAAGATGCTGCCGGCCGTGGCGGGCCTTCTCCCCCTCTACCTGTTCGCCAGGAACACCGGGCTCCTCGACAACATCTGGCTGCTGGTCGTCCTCTACACCTCCATGAACCTGCCGATCGCGGTCTGGATGATGCAGTCCTTCCTCGCCGAGGTGCCGGTCGCGGTCATCGAGGCGGCGCGGGTCGACGGCGCCCGGCTGCCGACGGTCCTCGCGCGCGTGGTGGCCCCGATCGCCCTGCCCGGCATCGCCGCCACCGCCCTGATCTGCTTCATCTTCAGCTGGAACGAACTGCTCTTCGCCCGGGTCCTCACGGGCGTGGTCGCCGAGACCGCCCCCGTCTTCCTGACCGGCTTCATCACCAGCCAGGGCCTGTTCCTGGCCAAGGTGTGCGCCGCGTCGCTCGTCATCTCCCTGCCGGTGCTCGCCGCGGGGTTCGCCGCCCAGGACAAGCTGGTCCAGGGCCTTTCGTTGGGAGCCGTGAAATGAAGGCCGCCGTCATCGAGTCCGTGGGCCGCGCCGTCGTCACCGAGGTCCCCGACCCGACGCCCGGCCCCCGCGAGGTCGTCGTCGAGGTCGCGGCGTGCGGCCTGTGCGGCACCGACCTGCACATCCTCCAGGGCGAGTTCGCGCCGAAGCTGCCGATCGTCCCCGGACACGAGTTCGCGGGCGAGGTCGTCGGGGTCGGCACCCGGGTCACGGAGGTGTCGGTGGGCGACCGGGTCGCGGTGGACCCGTCCCTGTACTGCCACGAGTGCCGGTACTGCCGCACCGGCCACAACAACCTGTGCGAGCGGTGGGCCGCGATCGGCGTGACGACGGCGGGCGGAGCGGCGCGCTACGCGGTGGCCCCGGCCGCCAACTGCGTGAAGCTGCCCGAGCACGTGCGCACCGAGGACGCGGCCCTGGTGGAGCCCCTGTCCTGCGCGGTCCGCGGCTACGACGTGCTGCGCTCCCGGCTCGGCGCGCACGTGCTGGTCTACGGCTCCGGAACCATGGGCCTGATGATGCTGGAGCTGGCCAAGCGGACGGGCGCGGCGAGCGTGGACGTGGTCGACGTCAACCCCGCCCGGCTGGAGACGGCCCGCCTCCTCGGGGTCTCGGCCGCCGCGACGCACGCCGACGAACTCGACCGGCCGCAGGGCTGGGACGTGGTGGTCGACGCGACCGGCAACGCGGCGGCGATCCAGGACGGTCTGGACCGGGTGGCGAAGGCGGGCACGTTCCTGCAGTTCGGGGTGGCGGACTACGCGACACGGGTGACGATCGACCCGTACCGGATCTACAACCAGGAGATCACGATCACCGGCTCCATGGCGGTGCTGCACAGCTTCGAGCGGGCGGCGGAGCTGTTCGCGAACGGGGTGCTCGACCCGGCCGTCCTCATCAGCGACCGGATCCCGCTGGAGCGGTACCCGCAGGCGCTGGAGCGGTTCGCGGCGGGGGTGGGGCGGAAGATCGTGGTGGTGCCGTAGGCCGTTCGACGGGTTCCGGCCGGTAAGGGAACGGTAAAGCGGTGTCGTTCGTTCACCCGGCATGACAGCTATGACCCCTGGCTCGAACATCCCTCTCCCGGCCGCGCGCGTGACGGTGGACGTGACCGCTCCGGTGCGGCTCGACGTGTCGGGCCTGCTGCTCACCGGTGACGGCAAGGTGCGGTCCGACGGCGATTTCATCTTCTACAACCAGCCCACGGGACCGGGCGTGACGTACCGCTCGGGTGGCGGTACGGCGCCTGACGCGGTCACGGTCGACACCGCCGCCGTGCCGCCGGAGATCGAGAAGATCGTCGTCACGGCCAGTCCGGACGCGGCCGGGCAGTCCTTCCAGGGCATCGAGCCGACGGCCACGATCCGGGACGAGGACGGGGGCGCCGTGCTGGCGACGTTCACGCCGCCGCAGCTCGGCACCGAGACCGCGCTGGTCATCGTGGAGATCTACCGCCGGGGCGGCCAGTGGAAGGCGCGGGCCGTCGGCCAGGGTTACGCCGACGGGCTCGCGGGCATCGCGACGGACTTCGGCGTCACGGTGGAGGAGCCGGCCGCCGCCCAGGCCGCACCGCCGCAGCCGGCCGCCGCCCCCGCGGCCCCGCCGCAGCCGGCCGGCCCGCCCCCGGCCGCCGTGCGGCCGCCGGTCGCCCCGCCCGCGCCCCCGATGCCCGCGGCCCCGGCCGCGCCCGCGCCGGGTGCCGGGAAGATCAACCTGGACAAGGGCCGGGTCAGCCTGCAGAAGAACCAGACCGTCTCCCTGGTCAAGGACGGCCGGCCGCTGCTGTCGCAGGTGCGGATGGGCCTCGGCTGGGAGCCGGCGTTCCGGGGCAAGGACATCGACCTGGACGCCTCGGTCATCGCCTACGGCCCGCAGCGCAACCACATCGACAGCTGCTACTTCGGCAAGCTGACGATCCTGAACGGCGCCGTCCGCCACTCCGGGGACAACCTGACCGGTGAGGGCGGGGGCGACGACGAGGTCATCACCGTCGACCTCGGCCGGCTGCCCCAGGAGGTCACCGGGCTGGTGTTCACGGTCAACTCCTTCTCCGGGCAGAAGTTCACGGAGGTCGCGAAGGCCTACTGCCGGCTGGTCGACGCGGCCACCGGCGAGGAGCTGGTCCGTTTCGACCTCACCGGTGCGGAGCCGCAGACGGGCGTGATGATGGCCAAGCTGATCCGCCAGTTCTCCGGGGAGTGGGACATGACGGCGGTGGGCGACTTCGTGAAGGCCCGCACGGTGCGGAACATGGTGGACCCGGGGGCCCGCGCCCTGTAGGCCGACGCGCCCCGGCGTGCCGAGGCCGCCGCGCGCCCCTGCCGGCGCGGGCGGCCCCCGGCCGCCGTCGTCTCAGCCGACCCGCAGCCCCTCCGTCAGCAGGCGCAGATAGCGGCGGATCTGCCCCGGCTCCCCCTGCGCCAGCTCCGCCGCCATGGCGACGCCGTGCGCCAGGCGCAGGACCTCGATCGGCTGCACATCGGCCCGCAGCGAGCCCTCGGCCTGTGCCGCGTCCACCAGCCGGGCCGCCGCACCCTTCACGACGGTCCCGCAGGCGGGCGGTGCCGCCGCGCCGCTCCCGTCCGTCACCGCCGAGCTGAGCAGGGCCTTCATCCCCCGCACCTGGAGGGTGGCGACCGCCAGTTCGTACAGCCACTCCGTGAGCGCCTCGCCCGGCGGCAGTTCCTTCGCCAGTTCGCCGGCGCGCACGCCGAGCGCCTCGATCCGGTCGACGTACGCCGCCTCCAGCAGTGTCCGGCGGGTCGGGAAGTGCCGGTAGAGCGTGCCCGAGCCGACGCCCGCGCGCTTGGCGATGTCGTCGAGCGACGCGTTCTCGCCGTGCTCGGCGAAGGCCTCCGCCGCCACCTTCAGCAACCGCTCGTAGTTGCGCCGAGCGTCCGCGCGCATGGGCCTGCCCTGCGTCATCGACTCACTCCTTGCAGACCGGGGACCCTCTCCACAGCTTATCGAGCAGGCAAGCGGAGACCATGTGCCGTGGACGGGACCGTGCGGTCCGGCTCCGCGCTCAGGCCTGCCACGGCCAGTGACCGTCCCGGCCGCTCTCCAGCAGCGGGACGATGCGGAACGCGGCGTCGGAGAGGCCGCCGAAGGTGTGCCGGTCGCCCGTGCCCGAGGGGCCGTGGCCGGCGCGGTAGCCCTCCAGGTTCCAGGTGTAGACCGGGACGTGGTCCGGGACCTGGGCGACGGGGTCGCCGTGCCGGTGCGGGGTGTACTGCTCGTCGGTGACGATCAGCACCCGGTCGTGGCCCCGGTAGTGCCGGCGCACCGCCTCGGTGGTGTCGGTGCCGCCGAGGTCGCCGAAGCGCTCCAGGACCTTCAGGACCGACTCGCCCGTGCGGAACGGCACCTTGGCGCTGGTCGAGCCGAACTGCACGAGGTCGGCGTCGGCCGCCCGCAGGGCGAGGGCGGTGCCGAAGACCGCCGCCGCGTCGGCCCGGCTGAGCTCGGAGCGCTTGGAGACCCGCGACCAGAACATGGAGCCGGAGCGGTCCACCAGCACGAGGGTGCGGCCCGGCAGCGCGGGCACGTTGGCCAGCGAGTGGCCGAGCGCCTGCTCCAGCGGGTACGACCAGCGCAGCGAGGGCGCGTGCCGGTACGCGGCCAGGTAGCGGAAGGGGAACTGCCGCGAGCGGCGCACCTCGTGCGGATCGCTGATCCGCGCGGCGGCCCGGGCGGCGACCTCGTCCGACACCCCGGCCTCGTCGAAGTTGCGCAGGTTGCGGACGAGCGCCATCGTGCCCATGGACGGGATCACGGCCTCCCAGGCCGCCTTGTCCATCGGCCCCTGGAGCCAGCCGGCCAGCGCCTCCCAGGTGAGGCCGGCCGCCGCCAGCCGCTCGGCGCCGTCGGGCGAGGTGACGACCTCACGCCGCCGCTCGACGGGCAGCGCCGTCAGCTCCCCGTGCAGGCCGAGCGCCGGCAGCGAGGCGGGCGGCACGGCGGTGTCCGGGTGGTGGCGCCGGTCGAGCGCGTACCGGAACAGGTCGCCCTGCCACGGCTTGTCGGGGTCCGGTGCGGCGTGCACCAGGTTGAGGACGTCGCCGAAGCGGTAGCCCCTGGACGCGGTGTCGTACTTGAGCAGGGACCTGACGTGGTAGAGCCGTCGTACGGCGTCGGCGATGCCGCGCTTGACGGGCTTGGGGACGGCGCGGCCGTACCTCGACGTCCAGTACGCGAGCAGTTCGCCGGGCTCGTCGGGGCGCTGCAGCACCGAGGCCACGACCTGCCGGTTCGACGGGCCGTCGGCGGCCCCGGCCGCGAGCCGTGCGTGGACGTACTCGGCGGCGCCGACGAGCGACGCGGCGCGCATGCTGCCGTCGCCGCGCAGCCAGCCGAGCAGGCCGGCCGTCCACTCCGGGTCGCGCACGGCGAGGTCGCGGACGAGGCGGGTGAAGCGGGTGTCGCGGTCCCCGGCGCTCTCGTAGAAGGTGTCCGCGAGGAAGTGGGACACGGCCAGCAGGAACAGCTCCGAACGCGGATCGCGCTCATGGCCCCGGCCGCCCTGGTGGGTGCGCAGGGTGCGGCCCGTGGACGTGACGGCCGATGCCGGCCGCGCCTTGGCGGCACGCGTGTTGAACCGCGCCATGGTGAATTTCCCCCCGAATTCGCCGAATCAGTTTCCGTTCCGGAGGGAGGCGCAACAAATGGAGGGTGTCCGAGGTCGGAAGTCGGCGGCGGACTTTAGCCAGATACTCTACCCATTGAGCTACACCGACCCGAAGTCGATGACGGGACTCGAACCCGCAACCCTCCGATCCAGTGAAGTAACCGTTGCCTGCGCACCGGACACCCACCATGAGCTGCGCCTCCCGAGATCATGTCGGCTGCGGTCGGTGATTTCCAGAAAGGGAAGTAACCGCTGCCCTCGCACCGGGAGGTGCGTGACGTTCTGATCTCACTGTAGGAGGCGCAGCATCGGGCGTGCGAGCGAATTAACGGGCGCTCGTGGCGTTACCGACTCACCGCTTGTGCCGCTTCCAGGGGCCGGTGATGGCGAGCATGATGCCGGGCGTCTGGATGTTGGCGAAGAGGGTCCTGCCGTCGGGCGAGAAGGTGACGCCGGTGAACTCGCTGTATTCCGGCGCCTCCGCGGTCCCGATGTTCAGCTCGTTGCGGGCGATCGGGTAGGTCCGGCCGCTCTCGGTGGCCCCGAACAGGTGCTGGACGCCCTCGCCGTCCTCGGCGATGACCAGGCCGCCGTACGGGGAGACGGTGATGTTGTCGGGGCCGTCGAAGGCACCGTCCTCGGCCGGGGCCGGATTGACGCCGAGCAGCACCTTCAGGGTCAGCGTGCGGCGCTTGGGGTCGTAGAACCAGACCTGGCCGTCGTGCTGGACCGGGCTCTCCGAGCGGGCGAAGGAGGAGACGACGTAGACGCCCTCGTCGCCCCACCACATGCCCTCCAGCTTGCGGGCGCGGGTGACCTGGCCGTCGGTGAACTGCTTGCGCACCGAGACGGTCCGGGCGTCGCGGTCCGGGACGTCCACCCAGTCGACGCCGTACACGGTGCCGGTCTTGGTGGCGCGGGACAGGTCGTCCACGAACTTGCCGCCGGAGTCGAAGCACTTGAACGCCTGGAGCACGCCCGCGTCGGCGGCGAGGGTGCGCAGCCTGCCGCGGCCGTGGCGGAAGCCCTCCGGCGGGGTCCAGCGGTAGAACAGGCCGTTGGGGCCGGAGGCGTCCTCGGTGAGGTAGAGGTGGCCGCGCTTGGGGTCGACCACGACGGCCTCGTGGGCGTAGCGGCCCAGGGCCTTGATCGGCTTCGGGTCGCGGTTGACCCGGCGGTCCTCCGGGTCGACCTCGAAGACGTAGCCGTGGTCCTTGGTGAAACCGTTCTTGCCGGCCTTGTCCTCGGTCTCCTCGCAGGTCAGCCAGGTGCCCCACGGGGTGCTGCCGCCCGCGCAGTTGGTGGCGGTGCCGGCGATGCCCACCCACTCGGCGACCTGGCCGCCGCGACGGACCTCGACGACGGTGCAGCCGCCGGCCGCCGCCGGGTCGTAGACCAGGCCCTCGGTGAGCGGGACCGGGTGCGGCCAGTTGGCGCGGGCACCGGCCAGCTCGTGGTTGTTGACGAGCAGGGTGGTGCCGCGGGGGCCCTCGAAGGTGGCCGTGCCGTCGTGGTTGGACGGGGTGAACTCTCCGGACTCCAGCCTGGTCCTGCCGCTGTAGGTGATGATCTCGTAACGGAAGCCGGCGGGCAGGGCGAGGATGCCGTTCGGGTCGGCGATCAGCGGGCCGTAGCCGACGCCGTGGTGGTGGCCCCCGTGCGCGAAGTCGGTCCCGGCGCTCTCGTCGTCCGTGGCGGCGAGGGCGTTCGGCGCGGTGGCGAGGGCGCCGACGCTGCCCGCGAGGGCGACCCCGGCCCCGGTGATCGCGGATTTTCTGGCGAAGTCCCTGCGGGTGAGCGACATGGTGTCTCCTGTGACGACGGGGTGGCGGTGCCGTGGAGGGTGGGGGGCCTCGTTCGGCGCACACGCTCCCGTCCGGCTGTGAACGGGGGTTGAACGCCGGGCTACCGCCAGGGCGCCTGTTCCATGAATCCGTCTGCACTGCCCCATCGCCGGGAAAAGCACCCGGGACGGCCGCCGGGAGAGCACCCGGCACGGCCGCCGGGAGAGCACCCGGACCGTAACCGGGAAAGCACCCGGAACCGTCACCGGGGGGAGAGCCTGCGGGCCGTCGCGGGGAAAGGACCCGAGCCGTCACCGGAAAGAGCACCCGAACGGTTGCCCAGGAAGAGCACCTGAGCCGCCACGAGGAAAGCACCCGGGCCGTCACCGGGGAGAAGCGACAGGAGGAGCGACCGGCCGGTACCGGCACCGGCACCGGCCGTGGCGTCAGTTCCCCTGCTGCGAGCGTGCCTTGAACGCGGCCTTGCGGGCCTCCTTGGCCACCTTCTTGTCGGGGTGGAGGCGGCCCATCGCGTCCAGCACCTCGGCGGTGGCGGGGTGCTCCACCCGCCAGGCCGCCGCGAAGAACCCGCTGTGCTGCGCGGCGAGCCCCTCGACCAGGGCCCGCAGTTCCTCGGAGTTGCCCTCGGCCGCCAGCTGTGCGGCCAGCGTGTCGACGGTCAGCCAGAACACCATGTCCTCGGGCGGCGCCGGCACGTCGGCGGCACCTCGCTCGCTGAGCCACACCCGGGCGAGTCCGCCCAGCTCGGGGTCGTCCAGCACCTCGCGCAGCGCGGGTTCGGCCTCCATGCCCAGCAGCGACAGCGCCTGCTGGCAGCACAGCCTGCGCAGCGGGGCACCGGCGTCCGCGCCGCGGGCCGCGGCGAGCAACTCCCGGGCGGCCTTGAGCGGTTCGCGGCGGGTGAGCCACTGCTCGGTCTCGGCGCGGGCGGCGGACCGGCCGAACCGGGCGGTGCCGTCGAGCAGCGCGTCCGCGCCCTTGTCGGCCAGCTCCCCGACGACCGGGGCCGCGAACCCGGCCTCCAGCAGCCGGGCGCGCAGCCCGTACACGCCGAGCGGGGTGAGCCGGACCATGCCGTAGCGGGAGACGTCGGTGTCGTCCAGCGCGGCGGGTTCCTCGTCGGCGTCGGCCATCAGCGCCTCGTCCACCGGCTGGTAGGCGACGAGCCCGACCGGTTCCAGCGCCCGGAACTGGTCGTCCAGCCGCATCATGGCGTCGGAGACCTGCTCCAGGACGTCGTTGGTGGGCTCGCCCATGTCGTCGGGGACGATCATGGAGGCGGCGAGGGCGGGCAGCGGGACGGGGGTGTCGCCGGAGCCGTCCTCACTGACGGTCAGCAGGTAGAGGTTGCCGAGGACGCCGTCGAGGAAATCCGCCTCGGCCTCGGGGTCCCAGTCGAGTGACGAGAAATCGACCTCGCCGCCGTGGTCCAGCGCGTCGACCAGGTCGTCCAGGTCGGGGACGGCCGCGTCGGCGATGACGGTCTCCAGGGCGGCGAGCCACACGGTGAGCACATCGCTCGGGGAGCCGCCGGTGAGCAGCGTCAGCTCCTCGCCGGCCCGGACGGTGCCGGCCTCCTCGTCCACGATCTCGACCAGGCCGGTGTCCACGGCGACCCGCCAGGCCTCGCCGGCGTACGCGGTGGCGTCGTCACCGGTGAGTCCGAGCAGTTCGGCGGCGGCCGGCAGCTGCTCCTCGACCAGTACGCCGCCGGCGTCCACACGGGTGTCGGGGCCGGCCCAGCGGGCGAGGCGGGCGGCTCGGGAGAGCACCGGCGTGGACAGCGCGGCGCGCGCCAGCTCCGCTTCGGGGTGCAGCCGTACGGGCGGCAGGGGGGAGCTGTCTGACATCGGCTGGTTCTCCTCGGACCGTGAACGGGCTCAGCCGCTCAGCCTAGACGGATTTCCACCCATGCCGCCCGGTTCATCTCCCCGTAAGCAGTCGTACATGGCCGAAACCTTGACAACTCCCCGCGCCAGGCAGGAGATTGACGCGCGTAGAAGTTGGGGGGACAACTGTTCACTCGGCTCTATGCGTGTCACGCAGGGCCACGAGCCCGGCACGCTCCCGTTCCACCCTCGTCCCGGCGCATCGTCACGTCCCCGGAGGGATCCCCTTGCCGAGCAGGTCTTCCGCGCGCCTCGCCGCGCTCACCGTCGCCGCCGTCTGTTCCGCCGCGTCGGCCGTCGTCCTCACCTCCCCCGCCCACGCCGACTCGGTGCGGATCCACGACATCCAGGGCACCACCCGGATGTCCCCGTTCGCGGGACAGAAGGTGACGGACGTCCCCGGCGTCGTCACGGCCACGCGCACCTACGGCTCCTCCAAGGGCTTCTGGCTCCAGGACCCGACGCCGGACGACAACCCGGCCACCAGCGAGGGCGTGTTCGTCTTCACCAGCTCGGCGCCGAAGGTCGCGGTCGGTGACGCGGTGACGGTGACCGGCACGGTCTCCGAGTACGTCCCGGGCGGCACCTCGTCCGGGAACCAGTCGGTGACGGAGATCACCAAGCCGACGGTCACCACGGTCTCCACCGGCAACGCGGTCCCGGCGCCGGTCGTCGTGGACGAGGACGCGGTGCCGGACGCGTACGCCCCGTCGGGCGACAGCGCCGCGGCGGGCTCGATCAACGGACTCGCGCTGGACTCGTCGGCGTACGCCCTGGACTACTACGAGTCCCTGGAGGGCATGAACGTCCAGGTCGGCGACGCCCGCGTGGTCACCGCGACCGACCCGTACAGCGAGCTGTGGGTCACCGTGAAGCCGTGGGAGCACCGCAGCCGCCGCGGCGGCACGGTCTACGGCTCCTACGACGCGCAGAACACCGGCCGGCTCCAGATCCAGTCGCTGGGCGCGACCGCCGACTTCCCGAAGGCGGACGTCGGCGACACCCTCCGGGGGGCCACCACCGGCCCGCTGGACTTCAACCAGTTCGGCGGCTACACCCTGGTCGCGAGCAGGCTCGGCACGCTGGAGAGCGGCGGCCTGGAGCGTGAGACGACCCGGAAGCAGTCGGGCCGCGAGCTGGCGGTGGCGACGTACAACGTGGAGAACCTCGACCCGTCGGACGCCACCTTCGACAAGCACGCCTCCGCGATCGTGCACAACCTCCAGTCGCCCGACATCGTGTCCCTGGAGGAGATCCAGGACAACAACGGCGCCAAGGACGACGGCACGGTCGACGCGGACCAGACCGTGACCAAGCTGATCGACGCCATCGCCGCGGCGGGCGGCCCGACGTACGACTGGCGCTCGATCAACCCGGTCAACGACCAGGACGGCGGCGAGCCCGGCGGCAACATCCGCCAGGTGTTCCTGTTCAACCCGGAGCGGGTCTCCTTCACCGACCGCGCGGGCGGCGACTCGACCACCGCGGTCGGCGTCACCAAGGTGCACGGCAAGGCGCGGCTGACGGCCTCCCCGGGCCGGATCGACCCGGCGAACACGGCCTGGAACAACAGCCGCAAGCCGCTCGCGGGCGAGTTCGTCTTCCGCGGCAAGACCGTGTTCGTGATCGCCAACCACCTCAACTCCAAGGGCGGCGACCAGGGCCTGACCTCGCAGTACCAGCCGCCGGTGCGCAGCTCGGAGATCCAGCGGCACGCGCAGGCGACCGCGGTGAACACGTTCGTCAAGGACATCCTGTCCGCGCAGAAGAACGCGGAGGTCGTCGCGCTCGGCGACATGAACGACTTCGAGTTCTCCGGGACCGCGGAGATCCTGGAGGGCGACGGCGAGCTGTGGTCGGCGATCAAGTCGCTGCCCAGGAGCGAGCGCTACACCTACGACTACCAGGGCAACCAGCAGGTCCTGGACCAGATCCTGGTCAGCCCGGCGATCCGCCGCGGCTGCGACCTCGCGTACGACAGCGTGCACATCAACTCGGAGTTCCACGACCAGATCAGCGACCACGACCCGCAGGTGCTGCGGTTCCGTCCCTGAGCAGGCGGCGGGGCCGGCCGGACGAGGTGTCCGGCCGGCCCCGTCGTACCGCGGTCAGTGCCATGACCGGTGCGCGGCCACTGCCGTGACCGGTGCCGTGGTCACTGGCGGCGGTCGATGCGGCGCCAGATCACGGCGGCGCCGACGATGGCGGCGCCCGCCGCGCCCAGGATCAGTGCCGGGCGCGGATTCCGTGCGGCGGTGCCCATGACGGACCGCACCGACCGCGGTGCCCGCACGTCGTGCCGTGCGGCACGCCCGGCCCGCAGTGCCCGGTCCCGCACGGTGTGCGAGCCGTGTCCGGCCCGCTCCTGCACCAGATGACCGGCCTTCGCCATGCTCTCCTGCGCGGTGTGGCCCACCTGGGCGGCCCGTTCCTGCACCAGGTGGCCCGCCCGGAGCGCCCGGTCCTGCACGCCGTGCCCCGCCTGTGCGGCGCCGGCGCGCAGCTGGACGGTCATGGCGCCGGCCTTGTCCATCAGGTCGACGGCCCGTACCCGGGCCCTGTCCTTCACCTCGGCCCGGCCCGTCATCTGAGCGACCGTGTCGCCGAGCCGGTGCCGTGCCTGCTCGATCTGCTGCCGTAGCTCGTCGGGGCCCTTGGCGCCCGAGCGGTGCGCGTTCCTGTGCCTCATCGGTATGCCGCCTCCTCCCTGTACGACCCTCCGGGTACCCGGGCGCGAGCCCTAGATTGTTCAGCAATCTTTATCGATACCTCGTAGGAAAATTAAGTAGAGCTTCACCGACGGGCGGCCGAGACTACCTCCATGACGAGTCCACGCACTCCCTCGCCCTTCGGCCGCGTCCTCTGCGCCATGGTCACGCCGTTCACCGGGTCCGGCGCGCTCGACCTGGACGGCGCCCAGCGGCTGGCCGCGCACCTGGTCGCGCGGGGCTGTGACGGCCTGGTCCTCAGCGGCACCACGGGCGAGTCGCCCACCACCACCGGCGAGGAGAAGGCACGGCTGGTCGCGGCCGTACGGGAGGCGGTCGGCGACCGGGCCACGCTGGTCACGGGCGTGGGCACCGCCGACACCCGGCACACGGTGGAGCTGGCGCGCGCGGCCGGCAAGGCGGGCGCCGACGGGGTGCTGGTGGTGACGCCGTACTACAGCCGGCCCCCGCAGGAGGCCGTGGCCGCCCACTTCCGCCAGGTCGCCGACGCGAGCGAGGTGCCGGTGATGCTCTACGACATCCCGGGCCGTACCGGCACCCGCATCGAACCGGAGACGATGATCCGGCTGGCCGCGCATCCGCGGATCGTGGCCGTCAAGGACTGCTCCTACGACATCCTCGGCACCCTGAAGGTGCTGGCCGAGACGGATCTGGCGTACTACGCGGGCTGCGACGAGCACGTGCTGGCGCTGTACGCGGTCGGCGCGGCGGGCTGTGTGAGCACGGTCGCGAACGTCGCACCGGCCCACATCCACGCGATCCTGGCCGCCTTCGACGCCGGTGACACCGCCCGGGCCGCCGAACTCCAGCTGGCCGTCACGCCGTTGACCGAGGCGATGATGGACGCAGGCCTGCCCGGCACGGTCACCGCGAAGGCCCTGCTGACCCGCCTCGGCCTGCCCGCCGGCCCGGTCCGCGCACCGCTGCTGCCCGCCGGCCCGGAGACGGCCGACGGGCTGCTGGCGCGGTACGGGGCGCTGCCCGCGCTCTGAGCGGCGCGTCAGCGGGCCGGGTGCACCGGCCACCGTTCCAGTTCCGCGCGCAGGGCGTCGGGGTCCGGCTCGTCCGCGGCCCAGGCGATGTGACCGTCCGGACGGACCAGCAGGGTGGTGCGCAGCTTCCCCGCGGGGGCGGTGACGTCCAGCCACGAGGTCGCCGGCACCGGCCGCCCCCGGGTGACCAGGACGAAGCGTCCGTCCCGCAGCACCTCGTACAGGCGCCGTCCGCCGGCGAGCCGGAGGTCGGGCACCCGCCGCCCGGTGAGCCGGTGGCTGCCGCGCGGCGCCGGGTAGGCGATGCCGATGCCGGAGAGCCGGCTCTCTCCGACCGCCGTGAGCGCACTCAGCCGGGAGACCGCCGGCATGGCCAGGTCGCGCAGCCGGCGCACGCTGCCGCGGCTGCGCGGAGTGCTGAGCACGCCCCGGGTGATCGCACCGGAGATCCGCAGGGTCTGTCTGCCGACCGGGTACCGCTCCCGTTCGTAGGAGTCGAGCAGAGCCTCTCCGGCCCGGCCCCGCACCACCGCGGCCAGCTTCCAGCCCAGGTTGGCGGCGTCCTGCAGCCCGGTGTTCATACCCATGCCGCCGGCCGGGGAGTGTACGTGCGCGGCGTCGCCGGCCAGCAGGACCCGGCCCTCGCGGTAGCGCACCGCCTGCCGTTCGTCGGTGTGGAAGCGGGAGATCCAGCGCGGCTCGTGCATGCCGTGGTCCGAGCCGAGCACCCGGCGCAGCAGCCCGGCCAGTTCCTCCGGCTCAACCGGCGCGTCGTCGGGGCGGTCGTCCCCGGCGATCCATCCGATGGCCCGGTACCAGCCGTCGCCGAACGGCACCAGGGAGGCGAAGCCGTACCGGTTGGCGTGGGTGGTCACCGCCTCGGCGGGCAGTTCCTTGAGCCGGACGTCGGCCAGCATCACCGAGCGCAGCACCGACCGGCCGGGGAAGCCGATCCCGGTCAGCCGCCGGACGGCACTGCGCACTCCGTCGCACCCGACCAGGTACGCGGCGCGGAAGGTGCCCGCCCCGGCGGTGTCCGCCTCGACGGCGCCGGCCCGCTGACGCAACGCCACCACCTCGGCACCCCGCACGATGCGCACACCGGCGGCGAGCGCGCGCCGCTCCAGCAGTCGCTCGGTGTTGTACTGCGGGGTGATCAGCACGAACGGGTAGCGACTGCGCAACCGGTGCAGGTGCAGTTCGAGTCGGCCGAAGACGCCGACGACCGGGGCCGTCCGGCCGAGACCGACCAGTTCGTCGCCGAGGCCGCGGGCGTCCAGCGCCTCCAGGCTGCGGGCGTGCACGGCGAAGGCGCGGGTCAGGTTGGCGTCGGCGTGCGCGCGCCGCTCCATCAGGGTGACCCGCACCCCGGCGGCGGCGAGGTCCCCGGCCAGCAGCAGTCCGGTGGGACCCGCGCCCACGACCAGGACGTCCGCCTGTTCGGCGCGGTCCACGGTCCGGCCGGGGCCCGGGGCGCTCACGCGGGCACCACGGCGTCGACCAGGTGCTGGTAGGAGTCGACCGGCCGCACCTCCCGGACCGTGAGGCCCGACCGCTCCACGAGCCCGAGCAGTGACCGGCGGGTGTGCTTGCGCCCGCCGACGGTGAGCAGCATCCGCAGGTCCATCCCGGTGCTGAACCGCTGTCCCGGGCCGTCGTCCACGAGGTTCTCCACGACGAGCACCCGGGCGCCGGCGCCAGCCGTGCGCATCACCGTTCCCAGGACGAGGGCGGCGTCCTCGTCGTTCATCCCGAGGACGTTCTTGAACACGTACGCGTCGACGCCCTCCGGCACCTCCGCACGGCAGTCGCCGGCCAGGATCCGGGTGCGGCCGGCGAGCGTCCCGCCGTCGCGCAGCCGGGCGTCGGCGCCCTCTAGCACGTCCGGCCGGTCGAAGAGGATTCCGTTCAGAGCGGGGTGGTGTTCGAGCAGGGCGGCGAGCAGGAAGCCCTGTCCGCCGCCGATGTCCGCAACCGTTCGCGCGCCGTCCAGCGGCAGGGCCCGCGCCACGGCCCGGGCGGACTGCGTGCTCGCCTGGGTCATGGCGCGGCCGAAGACGGCCGCTGACTCGGGCCAGGCGGTGTGCACCTGCTCGAAGAACTCCTGGCCGTGCAGGTCGGTGAAGACGCCCCCGCCGGTGCGGACCGACTCGTCCAGCCGGCCCCACAGCTCCCAGGTCCAGGGTTCGGTCATCCAGAGCACGAGCTGGTCGAGGCTGTCCGGGGTGCCCGTGCGCAGCAGCCGCGAGACCTCGGTGTGGACGAACCGGCCCCCGGCATCCTCGGCGAAGACCTCGTGGCAGGTGAGCGAGCGCAGCAGGCGGCGCAGCGCGTCCGGGTCGGCGCCGACCGCCACGGCCAGCTCGCCGGCCGTAGCCGGGGTGTCGCCGAGGACGTCGGCGAGGCCCAGCCTCACGGCCGCACGCAGCGAGGCGGCGCAGCTGGTGCTGAGGGCGCGTTCCAGCAGGCCCAGCACGTACGGCTCGGTCGGTGTCTCGGTGGTCACGGTTGGACAGACCTCTCTTCGGGAGCGGCTCGCACGGCGCCGGGGAAGTGCGCGTCCAGCACCTGCCGGACCCCGTCGCGCCAGGACCACACGCAGTCGCCGGTGATGGCGTGGCGGCGGGTGGTGTCGGACGCGACGACGGCGCGGGTGACGTCGCTGGGGGTGAAGTCGACGGGGACCCCGGTGAGGCGGGAGACGTGGGACATCAGGTCCCGCACCCCGACCATCTCGTCCCCGCCCCAGTTCACGACGGTCGCGGGCGCCGCCGCCGCGGCCCACAGCCGGGGCACGTGCCGTGCGATGTCGTCGGTGTGGATCGGGGAGCAGTAGTGCTGGTGGGCGGGGGGAACGGCGATCGGTTGCCCGGCGAGCATTTGCCGGAAGTAGATGACCGGGAGCCCGCCGTGCCCGTGCGGCCCGTAGGCCACGTTGAGCCGGGCGATCGTGGTGGGCAGGCCCAGGGCCACGGCGAGCGCGCGTACGGCACCCTCGGTGGCCAGCTTGCCCACCGGGTAGGCCGGCAGCCACGCCGACGCGGTGCCCAGCGGGTCGGACTCGGTGTGCAGGTGATCGGGCGCCTGGGGAGCGTAGACCGCGCTGGTGGAGACGTACAGGAAGGCCTCGGCGGCGCGGCAGTGGGTCATGAGGCGGCCTGCGGCGACGGAGTTCACCGCCACCGCGTCCTCGAAGTCCCCGTCACCGCGCTCGACCGCCGCGTGCAGCACGTGGGTGAAGTCGCCGGGCAGGCCGTGGAGTTCCTCCCCGGCCATGTCCCAGCGCCAGGTCCGGATCCCCCGCTGCCGGAACCGGTGCTCCAGGGCGGGGTCCCGGAACCGGCCGAGGCACCACACCTCGTTGTCGGCGGCGAGCGTCTCGGCCACGGTACGGGCGACCAGGCCGGTCGCACCGGTGATGAGGATCTTCTTCCCGGCCGGTGTGGCGGTGTCGTGCGGGCGTTCAGTCATGTGCGCGGCCTTGTGTGCGGTCGTGCGCTCGGTCGGTGAGGGCCCGGTCGAGTTCCGTGCGCAGCAGGGACTGGAAGACGGCCACGTGCCGGGGGCCCATGAGGGTGTAGTGCTCGCCGGGAACGTCGATGTACCGGGGTTCCTCGCGGGTGAAGTCCGCCCAGCGGCTCAGCTCCCTGCCCAGCCAGTCCTGCTTGGTGCCGCGCAGGGGAACGGCGTAGAAGATGCTCATCCGGGCGACACTCCCGGTCGGCCGGTAGCTGCGGCCGAGGTCGGTGAGGCCGTCGGCGAGTTCCGCCCAGGCCGTGAACCGGGCCAGGTCCAGGTCGAGTTCGGCGAGCCGGTCCGGATCGGAGAGGTCGATCAGCCTGGCCAGCTGCTCCCGCCTGTCCAGCGGGCGGAGTTCGGCGGGCAGGGTCGCCGCCCGCTGCTCGGGGACCAGCTCCAGGAACATCGCCAGGTTGACCGCCGTCTCCACGAAGTCGAGTTCGTCCATGCGGTACTTGATGTGCGGGGGCAGGTTGAAGCTGCCCAGGAAGTCCACCCGCTCGCCGTCCGCCTCCAGCAGCTTGGCCACCTCGAAGGCGACGGCCGCGCCGAAGGAGTACCCGGCGAGGGCGTAGGGGCCGTGCGGCTGCCTGGCCCGGATGGCGTCCGCGTAGGTCCGCGCCATCTCCTCGAAAGTCCCGAAGGGCTCCTCCCCCGGGTTGAACCCGCGGGCCCGCAGCGCGTAGAAGGGCCGCTCGTGGGCGAAGTACTTGGCCAGGTTGACGAAGACGAGCACCTCGCCGACACCGGGGTGGACGCAGAACAGTGGGGTGCCCTCGCCGGTGGTCTGCAGCGGGACGACCGGGTCGTACGGCGCGGTCCCGCCGCCCTGGCCGGCGTCGATCCGCGCGGCCAGGGCACGGACGCTGGGTGAGGTGAGGATCGCGAGCACCGGAAGCTCCACGCCGGGGAAGCGTTCGGTGATCAGGCGTTTGAGGCGCAGGATGTCCAGGGAGGTGCCGCCGAGGTCGAAGAAACCGGCGGTGGCGCTGATGCCGACCGGGTCCTCCTCCACGAGGTCGCCGTACAGCTCGGTCAGCGTCCGCTCGGTCTCGCCCTCCGGGGCGGTGTACCCGCCCAGTTGCCGGGTGACCAGCTCCTGGACCGCCGCGAGGTGGCCGGCATAGTCACCCGACTCCAGCCGTCGTCGCATGAGCGAGCGCTGGATCTTGCCGAGACTCGTCTTCGGGAAGGCGTCCTCGGGCAGCGGGAGCAGCACCGCGGGGCGGAATCCCCAGTGCAGTACGGCGGTGTTCCGGGCGGCGATGAGCAGGCGGTGCAGTGCCGCCTCGTCGCCGGCGACGTCGGGGGTGACGGCGAAGGCGACCGCGAGGTGCTCGGTGTCGCTGCCCGGCGGGCGCGTCGGGAACGCGGCGACGTAGGACCTGGCGATGCCTTCGAGGCCGTCGAGGACCGATTCGAGGTCGTGGCTGTAGTAGTTGACGCCGTTGACGATGATGCTGTCCTTGCTGCGCCCGACCAGGGTCAGCCGGCCCCCGTCGAGCCGGCCGAGGTCGCCGGTGCGGAACCAGCCGTCCGCGGTGAACGCCGCCTGGGTCGCCTCCTTGTCGTTCCAGTACCCGTCGGTGATCATCGGGCCGGTGAGCTGGACCTCGCCGGTCTCTCCGTCGGCGAGCGGGGTGTCGTCGCCGGCGGTGACCCTGATCCGGAGCCCGTCGACGGGCCGTCCGACCGCCGCGAACTCGCTTCCCCGGTCGGCGCCCGGGAACTCCCGGTTGTAGATGCTGCCGGCGCAGGTCTCGGTCATGCCGAAGGCGGGCCACAGTGCCCCGCGGCGCAGTCCGCGGGGGGCCAGTCGGTCGAGGAACGCCAACCCGGTGGCCACCGGGTTGGCTTCCCCGCCGGAGACGATGTGGCGCAGGCAGGACAGGTCAAGGGCCGACGGGGAGGGCTGCCGGTCGAGCGCCTTGTTGATCAGGCCGAGCAGGAAGTTCGGGGTGAACGTCATGGTCACCCGGTGGGCGTCGATCAGCCGGAGGAAGCGCACTGGGTCGGCCAGGACCCCCTCCGGCGGCGCCTGCACCTGCACGGCCCCGACCGACAACGGCAGCAGATGGGCCTCCAGCAGCGCGGCGACGTGGTCGTACGAGATCCAGTTGAGCGTCACGTCGGCTGCGGTGAGCTGCTGCGTCCGGGCCTTGGCGGCCATGGAGGCGAGCAGGTTACGGTGGGTGAGCCGGACCGCCTTGGCGGCGCCGGTTGAGCCGGAGGTGAGGACCAGCAGCGCGACGTCGTCGGGATCGCCGGCGGTGGGCGGGGCTGCGGGGGCGTCCGGGACCACGGCCGCGGCCAGTTCCTCGACCGTGGTGACCGCGGGCCCCTCGACGACGGGGAACTCCTCGCGGGTGCGCCGGTCGGTGAGGACGAGCGGTCCGCCGAGCAGGGTGTCGACGTGGCTCAGCTGGGCGGCCCAGCGCTGCGGGTCGTTCCGCAGCGGCACCAGCGGGCACACGGTGATCCCTCCGAGCAGGCAGGCCCACAGGGCAGGGACGAACTCCTCGGGCCGCTCCAGCAGCAGCGCCACGACACGGCCCGGGCGGACGCCGTGGGCCCGCAGGGCACCCAGCAGGCGGAGCGATTGAGCGAGCAGTTCTGGATAGGTCTGCAGGGTGTGCTCGGAAGGGTGCTCCGCCGTGCAGTAGCGCAGCCCGTGCTCCGGGAAGTCCGCCGCGGCCCTCACCAGCAGGGTTCCGAGGCCGGCGTACCGTTCGCCGCTGTCGGCCCCGGCCGCGGCGGTGCGGGCGGCGGGTGTCTTCGGGCTCGTCGTCATCGTGCCTTTCCTCGGTCGGCGTCTCGGGTCACGGCGGGGCGGCGGGGGCGGCTCAGGGTGGCGAGCAGTTCGGCAGCCCGGCCGCGGATGTCCTCCCATGGCTTCGGGAGCGTGACGAGTCCGCGCAGCTCGCGCAGGACCCGGGGCGGGATCCCTGTCCCGAGCACCCCCCTGACCAGGCCCTGGCGCGCGTAGAACGCGACGAGCCGGGGGAGGTCGGGGTCGTCCAGGTCCGCGTACGGCACCTCGACGCGGTCGGCGCCGTGCAGCAGGCCGTACGCCTGGAGCCGCAGCGCGTACTGGTCGGACCAGAAGTAGGGGACCGGGGTGTAGGCGGTGCGCGGCTCCGGTACGGCGCCCAGTTCGGACAGCAGGTTGTGCGCGGCCACGGCGCCCTGCTCGGTGGCGTTGATGCGGTGCTCGGTGCGTACGGGCTCGCCGTGGACGTGGTGGTGCCAGTGGGCGACATCCCCGGCGGCGTACACGAGGGGGGCCGCCGCACTGTACGCGTCGCAGTGGACGCCGCGGTCGACGGTGAGCCCGCTTCCGGCCAGCCACTCGGTGTTCGGAGTGGATCCGATGGCCAGCACCACGGTGTCCGCCGGGACCGTCGTCCCGTCCGCGAGACGGACGCCCGACACCCTTCCCCGGGTGCCCGCCAGCCCGGTCACCGTCTGTCCGGTGTGCAGCTTCACCCCTCTGCCGCGGTGGATCCGGCCGAGCATCTCGCCGACGACGGGGCCGACCAGCCGCTCCATCGGGACCGACTCGTCGGTGATGACGGTCACCTCATGGGCGTCGCGTGCCGCGAGGGAGGAGGCCACCTCCATTCCGAGCGGCCCGGAGCCGACGACGGCCACCGTGCCGCCGGCCCACAGGCTGGCCCGCAGGGCGGCCAGGTCGTCCAGTGTGCGGAGCGTGTGCACGCCCGAGAGCGCCTCCGCGCCGGCAAAGGTGCGGGCGCGGACGCCGGTCGCGATGACCAGGCCGTCGAACGGGACGTGTTCACCGTCGTCGAGGATGACCCGCCGGCTGCCGAGATCGAGTCCTCGGGCGCGGATCCCGAGACGCAGGTCGAGTGCGCTCCGGTCGAGCGCCGCGGCATCGCGCATGGCGGTCCGCTGCTCGTCCCACTCGCCGGTCAGGAGCTGCTTGGACAGCGGGGGACGCTCGTACGGCGGATGCGTCTCGTCACCGATGACGACGAGACGCCCGTCGTAACCCTTTCTGCGCAGCGTCTCCGCCGCGGAGATGCCGGCGGCACAGGCGCCGGCCACCACGATGGTCCCACGGCTCACTGCAGCGCCCTGAGGGCCGAACCGGGGCAGGCCGTGACGGCCTGGAGCACCGCGTCGTTCAGATGGGCCGGGGGTTCTGCGTCCAGGACCAGCACGATGCCGTCGTCGTCCTGGTCGAAGACATCGGGGGCGAGGACCGCGCACTGCCCCGCGGCACAGCACTTGTCGTAGTCCGCAACAACCTTCATCAATGCCACCTTCATGCAGGGGTCGGGAACGCTTTGGTCATGAGGGATCCGGAGCGGGGAACGGTCCCCGTCGCGGGGTCGAGAATCATCTGCCGCATCTCCTGCAGGAACGGAGCGGGTTCGAGGCCCAGCTCCGTGTCCAGCGCATGGCGGATCTGCCGGTACGCGCGCAGCGCCTCGTTGCGCAGGCCGCTGTGGTGGAGGCATTCGATCAGGCAGCCGTAGAGCCACTCGTTGAGCGGTTCCGCGGCCACCAGCCGGCGCAGTTCGCCGATGATCCGACGGTGGTCGCCGAGGTGCAGGTCGGTGATGATCCGCTGGTACAGCGTGTCCTGCCGCTGGCCCTCCAGATGGGCGACCTCCTGTTCCAGCACCCGGCCGTGGGACACGTCACCGAGCGCCGGACCGCGCCACCGGGAGAGCGCGTTGCGCAGTTCGCGGGCCGCCGCCGCGTGGTCCCCCGCTCTGAGCAGGTCGGCGCCGCGCCGGGCGGAGGAGCGGAAGCACCGCACGTCGGTGTCGTCGTCCCCGAGGTCCAGCACGTATCCGGAGCTGGTGGTGTGGATCATCGCGCCCCGAGCGCCGCCCACTCCGCGCTGGGCGAGCACGCGGCGCAGGTGGTACACGTGCGTCCGCACCGTGGGGACGGCGCTGTCGACCGCCGCCTCCCCCCAGAGTTCGTCCATGATCTGGTTCAGCGTCACGATCGTGCCGGGGTGCAGGAGGAAGAGGCAGAGCAGCTTCCGCACTTTCGGACCCCGCGGCACGGTGAGCCGGTCACCGGGCACCCGGGGTTCCACCCCGAGCGGACCGAGCATTCCGAACACAGCCACCCCGCTCCCCTCCTCCTTGCTCGTCCTACGGCCCGACCCACCCTGCTCGCCGCCCCGGCCTCGGTCAGAAACGGACGCGGCGCCGAGCGGGGCGCACCAGCGACGAGCCTTCCTTCAGCTCGAAGACGCCGCCGATCGTGGCGTCGGGCCGGACCTCGACGGCGCACGGCCCGCCGATGCCGAAGCGCCGGTGGATGTCTGCTCCCGGATCGTTGATCTCCTCCAGCCCCGAGTCGTGGGCCGAGGACTCGGGGATGCGGGCGCTGAGGAGCACCGCCGTGCGGTACCCGGGGCCTCCGGCCCGCTCCGACAGCAGCCGGCGTGCGGCCTGCCGGGTGCTCTCCAGCCGCTCCGGATTCCGGTTGTCGGCCGCGAACAGCAGGAGCACCGGCGCTTCCCGGGCCACCTTGTCGTGCAGCCAGGACTGATCGGCCCGCCCCTCCAGCGGAACGTCGGGCAGGCGCATGCCGCTGCGGAGCCTGCCGGTCCCGGTGCCGTCGCCGGGGTGGGACAGGGTGAGCTGTGCCTGGCGCGGCGCGACGAAACGGTCGAGGACGCCAGCGCGGGCGGCGCCTTCCAGAGCGACGTCCCGCACGGACCGCCGCCAGCCGCTCAGGGTCCACATCCGGGTCTGCCGGTCGCTGTCGGCGACCACGGAGGCGGCCGTGTGCCGCCGCTCCCGGTCCCACTCCTCCAGGGAGTCCGGGGTGAGTCCGTACCGCTCGATCCCCGCGAGGCGCCAGGCCAGTGATGCCGCGTCCTCGAGCCCGGTGTTGAGCCCCTGGGCCCCGGCGGGGCTGTGGATGTGGGCCGCGTCCCCGGCGAGGAGAACGCGTCCCACCCGGAAGCGGTCCGCCATGCGGCGGTGGATGCGGAAGATACCGGTCTGCAGCTCGCCGACCGCCCGGATCGGTACCGTGCACCGGGCCTCGGCCAGCCGCTGCGCGGTCTCGGCCAGCCGGTCCTCGGGCACCTCCTCGCGCAGGCCGAGGAAGACCCGGGCCCTGCCCTCGGGGAGGCTGGTGACGACCAGGATCCCGGAGGGGTCCATGAAGTAGTGCGTCTCGTTCTGCGGCAGGTCGGCCTCCCACACCCCGTCCGCTATCAGGAACTGCTGCGGGTAGGTGGCCCCTTCGAAGGCCACGCCGAGGCGCTGCCGGACCGTGCTGTGGGCTCCGTCGCAGCCGACCAGGTACCGCGCCCTCGCCTCGACCTCCTGGCCGCCGGAGAGCAGCGTGGCACGTACTCCGCGGGTGTCCTGGGTGAAGCCGACGAACTCGGTGCCGTACTCGACCTTGCCGCCCGCGTCCGCGAAGCCTTGGCGCAGGACCTCCTCGGTGGCGCTCTGCGGGAGCGTGACCGGATAGCGGTACCGGCTGCCGTCCAGGCTGCCGAAACCAACCCGGATGACCCTCTCGCCCAGGTAGTACTTGAGTGCGCCAACCGTCAGCGACCGGTCGAGCAGGGGCTCGATGAGGCCCATGCGGTGGAAGCCCTCCAGCGCACGCGGCCACAGCGCCAGGGACTTGGAGTGAGGGTGGTGGCCGGGGTCGCGGTCGACGACGCGCACGGAGACCCCGCGGCGCAGCAGATCGACGCCCAGGGCAAGGCCCACCGGTCCCGCTCCGACGATGAGCACCTCGGGGTCGGACTGCTCGGGCATGCTGCCCCCTTCTTCTCGTTCTTCTCGCTCTTCCCGGTCAGAGAAACGCGTTCCTGGTGGGGTCACGTCGGGTGTTCTCCTCACGGCACGAGTACGACGCGACCGCGGCTGGCGCGCGACTCCACCAGGTCGTGTGCACGGGCGACTTCGGCCAGCGGGACGCGGGCCGCGACCACGGGGCGTACGGCCCCGCCGGCGACGGCTTCGAAGAGCTGGCGCGTCCCGGACTCGGCGAGATCGGGACGGTGTCGCAGCAGCGCGGCCATGCTGAATCCGGTCACGTACTTCATGCCGAGGACGTCGAGGAAGGACAGGACGGGGCGTGCCGTCGGGCTGCCCGAGGCGCCGTAGAAGACGAGCCGGCCGTACGGGGCCAGCAGCTCCACATCGTCGTGGAGCAGTTCGCCGCCGATGCCGTTGAAGATCACATCCACGCCTCGCCCGTCCACGGCCTTGCGCACCTGCTCCGACCAGTCGGACCGGCCGTAGTCGACGGTGACGTCCGCCCCCAGGGAGCGGGCGAAGTCCAGCTTCTCCGGGGAACTCGCGGTCGCGATCACGGGGCCTGCGCCCCGGGCCTTGGCCATCTGCAGCGCCATGTGCCCCACGGCGCCGGCCGCCCCGTGCACCAGCACGCTCTCCCCGGCGCGCAGCTGCCCCGAGTTGACCACCTGCACGGCGACGCGCCCGGTGGACCCCATGACCGTGGCCTCCGCCGGGTCCAGGCCGTCCGGTACGGGCGTGATCCGGTCCAGCGGGGCGATCACGTGGTCCGCGTAGGCGTTCTGCGCCTTCCACACCACCACGCGCGCGCCGAGGTGCCCGGCGGGCACGTCGGCGCCGGCCTGCTCGACCACGCCGACGACATCCGCGGCGGGACAGGCCGGCAGCACCGGGGCGGACACGGGATGCTCGCCGCGCCGCCGCTGCACATCGGCCTGGTCGACGCCGATCGCCTCCACCCGTATCAGTACGTCCCCGGGCCCGGGACGCGGCGTCTCCGCCTCCTCGACTCGCAGAACACTCGACGGCCCGAATGCGTGGTAGCGAACGATGCGCATGCGCCAGCGGTCCCCTTAGGCAGATGTATGCAGAAAGTTTCAGCGAATCCATCGGGCAGGATGTGAATTCGGAGAAAAACGCTACCCAGCGCCACCCGGGTCCGGAATTCAACAAAAGAAGCACGGAATTCCGGGCCCGCAGGGAGGCCGTACCACCAAAGAGGCACACAGGGTGCCCCCTAGGTGGGCAGAGCACGCTCGGGCGCCTCTTCCTTTCCTAACATGCCAGGGATCCCTCAGGTTAGCGGCGAAGAAAGGGGATGCTGTGGACGGTGTCCGGGAAGTTTCCGTGACGGCGGAGCACCCGCTCGAAACGGCTCAGGTCCCAAAGCCCAGTCGGCGGGAAATGACCTGGGTGGCGTGCCTCGCGGTCTACTGCGTGGGGTTCGCCGCGTTCGGCATCTCCCGCTATCTCACACTCGACCCGTCGACCAGTCGGCTGGGGATACGGACCGATCTCCCTTGGCACTACCCGCTGTTCGTCGTCCACATCTACACCGCGGTGGTGGCGATCGTCCTCGCCTGGGTGCAGGTCTGGCCCTGGTACCGGGCGCGCCGTCCGCGCACCCACCGCATCCTGGGACGCGTGTACTTCTTCGCCGGGGTCTTCCCTTCCGCGGCCCTGGCGATCCCCGATTCGCTGCTGACGACCAGCGGGCCCGACGTGGCCGTCGCCCTGCTGTTCATGGACGCGTGCTGGATCGTCACCGGTGTCTCGGGTTACCTGACCGGCCGCCGACGCAAGTACGGCGAGCACCGCAAGTGGATGCTGCGGAACGTCGCGATGACCACCTCCACGGTCACACTGCGCCCGCTCAACGCCCTCTTCGTGGCCTTCGGCCTGAACTACGAACAGGCCTACGCGACCGCCACCTGGACCGCGGTCATCGCGCACCTGCTGTTCGTCGAGTGGTATCTGCTGCGGCCGAAGCGGAAGCGGCGCCCGGTTCCGAACCCCCGCTGAACCACCCGGCCCCGCCGGCCTTCCCGTCGGCGGCGCGGCGTCCGGGGGTACCCCACCCCACCGGGAGGGCTACGCGCCGCCGTCCCGGCGGGTCCGTGGACAACGGCGTTGACGAGGAACCGTCTCGCGGCCGTACACCTGGGCCGGACACCGCCGGCGTCGACGACCGAGCAGCGCAGCGGTGCCGTCGCGATCGGCTGGACGGTCGCCGCCGGGGCGCCGCCGCGCCATGGCAGGGCGAAGGCCACGCCGGTCGACTGTCCGGAGGGCCGACACCTCCGGGTGGTGCCCTACGACGTACGGGTGCTCCCGCAGGTGTGGGCGTGCCGTGCCCGCGTGGCCGGGCGGTCACGCGGACACGGCCGGGAGCCTCAGGACCGCAACCGGGGCTGCGCCGTTATCAGGGGCCCCACCTTGTTCACCGCGTCGATGCGCGAGGTCGCGTCCAGTTTCCGGAAGATGTTCCTCATGTGCCGTTTGACGGTGCCCTCCGTGATGGACAGGTGACGTCCGACCTGACGGTTGCTCATCGCCTTGGCCACACACCGGAGGACCTCCAGTTCACGCGTGGTCAAGTCAACGCGTCCGGCCCGGGAGTCGGTGACGTCGACGACACCCACCCCGGAGGGCACGGAGAGGCCCAGGCCGTCTGCGCGCACCGGGCGGGCGGCGGAGGCGCGCGCGTGCCGCACGGTCACCAGCTCCTCGTGCTCCACCGGCGGCTCGGTGCCGGATAGGGGCGGGCGCGCGGCGAGGGGTTCGCTCTCGGCTGCCTGCTGCGTCCTCGCCTCGTGGATCAGCGCCTGCCGCATGGACCACGGCACGGACTCGGCCACCACCCTGCGCAACAGCGCGTAGGGGAAAACGAGTTTGCCCTCGCTGTCCATCAGCAGCCCGGCCTCGAGCGCCTCGTCCAGCAACGGCATGAGTGTGGCCGTGGAGTGGCCGAGGAAGGCCGCGAGGGAGGACAGCTGGGCGGGGCGCAGCGCGGTGTTCAGCACGGCGGCGACACGGAGCATGTGCCGGCTGCCCTCCGACAGGGACGACAGACAGCCCCGGACGACGATTCGGATCCGCTCCGGCAGTGCCGGCGACCGCAGCCAGGCGACCCCGTCGAGGACCTCGATCCCGCCCTCCTCCGCCAGACCGCCTACCAGCTCGGTCACCAGCAGCGGATTGCCGCCTGCCGACTCCACGAGGCAGGCCAGCTCGGGAGAGGGACGCGCCGCGGCGAGTTCGGCGCACAGCAGCAGCGCGTCCCGTCTCGACAGCTCACCCAACTGTGTCCTGGCGACGTGGACATGGCCGCCCCGGGTGACCCGGCGCAGGCAGTCGCTCACCCGTCCGGGACGCACGGCGAAGGCCAGCAGGCACCCTCGCCCGGTCATGCGCGCGAAGGCGTCGCAGAGGGCGGTGACCACCGCCGGACCGGCGTCCTCGACGTCGTCCACGACGACCAGCTTCGGTGTTGCGGGGGAAGATCGGGGTGATTCCGGCAGTACTGCGGATACGGAGAGGTGCGCGGGGAACTCGACGGTGAAGCCACGGCCGCGGGCTAGCCGCGCCAGCTCCGAGAGCATGGTCGTCTTTCCGACGCCCGCCCGGCCCTCGATCACCAGGAGACTGTTGGTGCCTCCCACTGCCACCGAGTCGAGCACAGACGCCATCGACTGTCGATCGGTTTCCCTGCCGAACATCCGAATCCCCCGTTCCATAACTTCCACCGGACCAACCTCCGTCCTTGTCGTTTCTTCCGGCTTTCCGGCTGCCCGTGATGAGGGGTGACCGGTGCCGGGGCACGCGGAACCGCTCCCGTCACGCGCGTGCGTCGTGGTTGCGATGGTGTACAGGCCGGCCTGCGCTCAGCTCGCCGGCGCGGCGCGGCGGTACCCGGGGCACAAGGCCGTCGGCCTCGCCGGCGCCCTCGCGGGACCGAGGCCCGGCCGACGATCCTTGAGACGGCCCCCACGTGAACGCTGAGGTCCGCTTTCCCCCTCGCCGCCTTAGAACAGACGTTCCTCCCAGTCGCTGCGTATGCTTGCCGCGCGAAGATGTATGGGGCAAGTGTTCGCTGGCATTTGGTCAACTCGCCGCTGCGGTACCGACCTTGCGCACCCGACACCGAGCCCCTCCACCAGGCGGAACCATGGCCGGACCAGCGGCGGAGTGACCTCGGCCTCACTCGCAACCGCAAAAGAAAAAATATTGCTATGTTTATTGGCAGCCGCCAGCGCCGTCGGCCGACTGGTACAGGTTCCGAGGGGGTCAGCCATGAGCACACAAGCCGCCGCCGTCCTCGCCGCCCCGCCCCGACCGGGGCGTTCGGGCCATCCCGACCTCCCCGCCTACGGCGAGCGGGTCTTCGGTCAACTCCCCCGCAGCGACCAGCGCCGGTGGGCCGCCGTCTACCTGCGCGGCCTACTGGCCACACCGGGACGCAAGTCGGGACGCCGCATGGCCCGGGTCTTGGGCCTGCCCTCCGCCGCCTCCCAGTCCTTGCAGCAGTTCATCAGCTCGAGCCCCTGGGACTGGGAGGGTCCCCGCAGGGAGCTCTCCCGCATCGCCGCCGACGTCATGCCGAACGCCGTCTGGACGACGGGAGCGGTGCTGCTACGCAGGGGCGGCACCCAGTCCGTGGGCCTGCACCAGCGACTGGTGCCCGAGATCGGCCGGCACATCAACTGCCAGGTGGGAATAGGTCTCTTCCTCACGGACGGTCTGAGAAGCGTCCCGGTGCACTGGCAGCTCGTGCTCAACGACATCTGGTGCGATGATCCGGAGCGGCGCCGGCGCGCCAGGATCCCGCACGACGTGACCCCGCGTCCCGCATGGGCGCTCACCCTGGACATGCTCGCCCGGTCCGCAGCGGACCGGGTGGCCGTCGCCGCACCGCTCGTCCACAGCCTCGACCACGGTCGCGACCCCACCCGCCTGGCCGCTCAACTCCAGGCGAGTGAACGGGATTTCGTGATCGAGGTGCCGGCGCACCAGCCGTTCACCGCGGTCGTACCGGGGAGGGACGCGTCCGACCCGGCGACGATGCGGACGACCACCGCGGCCGGCTTGCTGGAGGGCCACGACCACACAGCGCCGTCCCTGCGCGGCGAGGGTGTCCGCCTGGGCTCGGCGACCGTGCGTTTCCACTGCCCGCGGGCCGCCTCGCCGGCGGCCCGGCGGACGCTGCGGCTGGTGACGGAGATACCCGCCGCCCGGCGGCAGCCGTCGCGGTTCTGGGTGACCTCCCTGCGCGAGGCGGCACCCCAGGCCGTCCACGCGCTCGCGCTCCGCTCGGAGCTGACCGCCCGGACCGTGCAGCGCCTGCAGAACGACCTGGGGCTGCTGGACTTCGAAGGCCGCTCCTACCCCGGCTGGCACCATCACATGACGCTGGCCTCCGCCGCCTACCTGTACCGCTGCCTTGGCTGAAGAGCACGGCACCGGCATCGAGAACGGAGCAAGATGCAGCTCGACCTCGCCTCCAAGAGGGCCGTCGTCACCGGGGCCAGCCGGGGCATCGGGTTGGCGACCGTCCGGATGCTCGTCGGCGAGGGCGTCCGGGTCGTGGGCGCCGCCCGCACGATCACGTCGGAATTCGCGGAGACCGGGGCCGTCACCGTCTCCGCCGACCTCAGCACTGCCGAGGGCGTCACCACGCTTGTCGACCGCGCCCTGGCGGAGCTGGGCGGTATCGACCTGCTGGTGAACAACGTCGGAGCCGGGGACGCCCTGCGCCCGGCCGGTTTCCTCGACACGGACGACACCGAGTGGCAACGCGCCCTCGACATCAACCTGCTCAGTGCGGTCCGCGCCACCCGGGCCGCACTGCCCAGCCTGATCGAGAACCGCGGCGCGATCGTCAACATCGGATCCATCGCGTCCCGGCTGCCCGCCGCCAGTCCCGTGGCCTACAGCGCCGCCAAAGCCGCGCTCACCGCCCTGGGCAAGGCCCTGGCCGAGGAGTTCGGCCCGCAGGGCGTGCGCGTCAACACCGTGTCCCCCGGCGTCGCCCGCACCTCCGTGTGGGAGTCCCCGGAGGGCTTCGGCGGCAGAGTGGCCGCCGAAGCCGGCACAGAACTCGGCGAGTACCTCCGGCAGATGCCGAAGGACCTCGACATCACCACGGGCCGCCTCCTGGAAGCCGAGGAGGTCGCCACCCTGGTCACCTTCCTCCTCTCCGACACCGCTGCCGGCAACATCACCGGCGCCGACTACGTCATCGACGGGGGCACGATGAAGAGCGCGTGACCTCGGGCCGGCCGCTGGATCGCGGCGCGTGGGAGGCGGAACGCCTGGCAGGCCGACCGAGGTCGGTCCACCGGGTCACCGTGCGGCGTGCCGTCAGTCCTTGATCCCGCGGATCGCGGCGCCCGAGACCCGTTCTTGTGCCCGGGTGGAACGGCGTACCGACAGCGCCGCGACCAGCAGGCCGTCGCGCGCCGTCCAGCGCCCGGTCAGTCGGTTCGGGAACGCGTCACCGCCACTGCCGTGCGACGTCGACGTCCGCGCATGGAACTCCCCGCTCAGGGGATTCACCCGGACGACGATCTCACCGAGCCCGAGCCGGTGCCGGGTGAGGGAGAACCATGCCTTGAACACACTCTCCTTGGCTGTGAAGACCAGCCGTGCCCAGCTCACGTCCGGGTACGCGGACTCCATCTCCGCTATCCAGACGCGCTCTTCGGCGGTCGTGATGAGGCCGAGCATCTCGCGGTAGCGCAGCGGGCGGTTCGCCTCCGCGTCGATCCCGATCGCGGCGACCTCGTCCGAGGGCGCGACCGCGGCGGCGTGGTAGCCGGCGCAATGGGTCATGCTGCCGACGATTCCGGAGGGCCACACGGGTTCCCCGAAGGGCCCCCGCAGGATCGGGGCCGTGCCGACACCCAGCCGGCGCAGGCCCTCACGCGCGCACGTCCGCACGGCGGCGAACTTCAGCCGCCGCTCCCGGGACATGGAGGAGGCCGCGATCTCCTCCTCGGGAAGGAGCGCCGGGTCGTCCGGGGCGTGGAATCCGTCGGACCCGACGGCGGGCCGGTCGAGCAGCTCCTCAATCATTTCCGCTCAGCCCGCCCACCGCTTCGACCAGCAGGCAGGACCAGGTGAATCCCGCGCCCGCGCTGAAGACGAGAGCCATTTCCCCAGGGGCGAGGAACCGCCCCTTCAGCAAGTCGGCGATATTCGCGATGGCGTCACCCGCGCCGAGGTGCCCGGTGTCCTGGCCGAAATTCTCGACCTTGGACCCCAGGCGCGCGGACAGCACCGGAATCCAGTTCTCGGTCAGCAGCTTCATGCCGAACCGGGGCAGCACGGCGTACTGCAGCCGGGGGTCGTCCGAGGTCACTCCGGCGTCCCGCAGCACGGTGTCGACCACGGCATGGACCGCGCGTTCGTTGACCTGGGAGAAGTCCAGGTCGCCGTGGCGGTGCAAATAGGCGCGCTTGGTAGCGCGCATGTCCACCGTCGCACGGAACGAGTGCGGGGCCGACGCGAAGGGGTCGGCGCCCCGGTGCATGCTCTCCAGCTCGGGAGCCGCCACGGTGGCCGCCGCGAGCAGGCGCAGCGGATCGTCGGGACCGGCCGGGCTGCGCAGCACCACCGCGGTCGAACCGTCCCCGTACGCCACCCCGTAGTCGCTCGACCAGCGGTCGAAACCGGGCTCCACGAATCGGTCGGCGGTGCTGACCATCCCCCACGTCGGCCGGCCGGAGCCGGAGACCTGCGATGTGGAGAGGTAGGCCGCCATCAGTTCGACCGCCGCGGCGCCGCCGTTGCACACCTGTTGAATCCCGAAGGGCACCGCCCGCAGCGCACCGATCTCATGGGCGATGTAGTGCGGGGGCGACCACAGGTCATGCCCCTGGTAGTACATCCAGGCATGGCAGAGCGCGTCCAGGCGGTCGGCGGTGACGTCCGCGGCCCGCAGGGCGTCACGAGCCGCCAGCACCGCCATTTCGGGTGCCGCGATGTCCCGGGCCACGGGGAGCGATTCATGCGCAAGACCCCGGGCGTCCCGAGCGCGTAGTCCGCGGCTTTCGACCACGTCGGCCGCACGCGAACGGTCCTCGGGCAGCCACATCGAGGCGGATGTTATTCCAATTGACCCGGCGGGTTTCATTCCGGCACCAGTCTCCCCAGCTGATAGAAATCAACTTCATGCCAGTCTGCACTCCGTCGATAAAAGCTGGATAGAAGCTACATAAAAAACGGGGAAGGCCGCGCGCACCCGGGTAATTGGTGACACCTCCGTACCCTGTGCGATACATGCCGTGTCACTTTGGTGACGCTTGCCCGGGAACGCAGAACCCGGTTTGGTGGTCGGTGAAACAGCTCGTGTGAGACCGATTTCGACCGGAGGATGAGGATGAGCGAGAACGTTCTTCAGGACGATCTGCGTGAGAAGGTCCGGCAGATCGTAGCCGACGTCCTGGAAGTGGACCTGGACGAGCTGACGGACACCAGCAGCTTCGCCGACGACTTCGACGCCGACTCGCTCCTCGTGATCGAGATGTACTCGCGGTTCGAGCGCGATTTGCGCATCAAGGTGCCGCAGGAGGACATCGTGGAGCTCGACGACTTGACGACGGTGTTCGAGGTCATCGGCCGGCACAGCGGTGCGGGGGCCGTCAGTGCTTGATCGTGACGGGCGGCGTGTGGTCGTCACCGGCCTGGGGGCGGTGAGCAGTCTGGGCATCGGTGCTCGACAGTTCGTCGCCGCGCTCCGGGCCGGCCGTAGTGGAATCGGTCCGATCGGACAGTTCGATGCCACCGGGTTCGAGCACGTGCTTGCCGGCGAGGTCCGCGACTTCACCCCCTCCGCACACCTGCACCGGGTCACCCCTGAGGAGTGGGGGCGCAGCAGCCAGTTCGCCGCCGCCGCGGCCCGGATGGCGGTCGAGGACGCGGGTGTCGGGGACCGGGCGCTGTCCTCGCTCCGTACGGCGAGCTGCTTCGGCACCACGAACGGCGAGTCCCAGGTCCTTGAGGACCTCGGCGAGCAGTGGGTCTCACAGGGGCCCGACCGGCTTGACCCCAGCCTGATCGGCCAGGTGGACGCGGGACGCATCTCGGCGGCCGTCAACGTCGAGTTGGGCCTGGCCGGGGAGGCCCTCACCCTGGGCACCGCCTGCGCGGCCGGCAACTACTCCGTGGGGTACGCCTACGACCTGATCCGCTCCGGCGAGGTCGATCTGGCGCTGTGCGGCGGGGCCGACGCGTCCAACCGGCACACGCACGCCGGCTTCCACCGGCTCGGCGCCCTCGCGACCGACGTACCCCGGCCCTTCGACGAGCACCGCGACGGGATCGTCACCGCGGAGGGCGGTGCCGCCCTGCTGCTGGAGCCGCTCGAATCGGCTCTCCGGCGAGACGCGCGCATCTACGCTGAGGTGCTTGGGTACGGCATGTCGTGCGATGCCCACCACATGACGAACCCGCACGCGCCCTCCATCGCGGAGTGCATCAGGCGGGCCCACCGCAACGCCGGGATCAAGCCGGAGGACGTGGACTACATCTGCGCCCACGGCACCGGCACCGAGGCGAACGACTCCACCGAGATCGCGGCCGTACGGCATGCCTTCGACGGACGGGTCCCGCCGATCAGCTCGATCAAGTCGGTGCTCGGGCACACCATGGGCGCGGCGGCCGCGTTCGGCGCGCTCGTGTCCTGCGCCGCCCTCCACGAGGGGTTCCTGCCGGCCAGCACCACCGTCCGGACCGTGGACCCCGCGTTCGGCCCGGATGTCGACTGCGTGCCGAGGACGTCTCGCACGGAGCGGCCGCGCGTGGTGGAGAACCACGGGTTCGCCTTCGGGGGGAACAACGCCGTCACGATCTTCGGAGATATAGCCGCATGAGTGCAGTGTCAACGACGAGCAGGCCCGTTCCGTCGCGGACGGCGGCGGGCCCGACTCCCCCGCCCGTGGCGCCCGTCGACGTGGCCGGTTGCACGGTGTTCAGCACGGCGGGACAGGGTCTGGACCCGATCGCGGAGGTACTGCTGCGGGGAACGGCCGCGCAGGGCGGTCCGGCCGGGGAAGCGGTGGCGGGCGACTACCCACCGGGGCTGGACGCGCGGTCCGTGCCCGGCTTCAGCCCGGCGGACACCCTGGGCCGCAAAGGGCTCGGCCGGCTGACGAGGACGGACCAGCTGGTCTCCGTGGCCTGCTCCCTCGTCCTGCGGGAGCTGCCGGAGCAGGTCCCGGGGACCGAACCGGCCGACACCGGCATCGTGCTCGGGACCTCGGTGGGCAGCACCGGCCGGGTCGGCGAGTTCATCCGGGACACCTTCGTCGAGGAGCGTCCCTACTTCGTCAACCCCTCCCACTTCCCGGGCATCCTGATGAACTCGGCGGCGGGCAGGGCGGCGATCCGGCTCGGTCTCACCGGCCTGAACTCGACCGTCTCGGGCGGTCCGCTGGCGGCCCTGCACGCCCTGCGCTTCGCGCGCACCACGCTGCTGGCCGGACACGCCCGCCGGCTGCTCACCGGCGCCTTCGAGGAACTGTCGGCGCAGCGCGCCTGGGCCTGGCACCGCTCCGGGGGCACGGCCGCGGGCGTCCCGCTCGGTGAGGGCGGGGCGGTCTTCGTTCTGGAGGCCCCGGGCGAGCGCGCGGAGGGGCGTCGTCCGCTGGCCCGCCTGCTCGCCTGTGAGACGGGCTTCGCCGATCCGGCCGCCGGTCTGCACGGCGTCTCCCGGCGGCTGGCGGACTGCATACGGACCGCGCTGGTCCGCAGCGAGATCGCCCCGGAGGACGTGGCGGTGGCGGCACCCGGAGCGTCCGGTCGGCGTGGCTGGGCGAGGGTGGAGGAGGCCGCCCTGCGCGAGGTCTTCCCGCCCGCGCGGGTCTCGGGGCAGCCGCACCGGTTGGCGGTCCAGCAGGTCCTGGGAGAGACGGACGGCGCGAACGGCGCGCTCCAGCTGGCCGCCGTACTCGCCCGCTGGCAGGACGGGCGGCAGGACACCGGGCGGGAGCGGACCGCCGTGATCACGTCGGTCGGTCCCGACGGCAGCGTGGGCTGCGCCGTGGTGGTCCGCCCGTAGGCAGTCCTGTCACCGCGCCGGCGCGTGTGCACAGCCGGCCGACCCGTGGAGCCCCGTGCGGGCCCACGGGTCGGGCAGATCCACGGGGTGGAAAAACATTAAAGTAGTTTTTTTGTTTTTTTGCTGGCCCGTCGGGGCGTACCGGGAGTTAACCTCACGAGCGCGGGGACACCCGGAGAAGCCGTTCAGGAAGGGACATGGCGAAGCAGGAGAGAGCCATATGGACACGTCGTACCTTGCTCGGCGCGGCCGCCAGGGAGTTCGACCGCCACGGGTACACCGGCTCGTCACTCGCGCAGATAGCCCGCGCCGCGGACATCTCGATGGGGGCGCTGACCTTCCACTTCGCCTCGAAACAAGATTTGGCGGACTCCGTCGTGGAGGAGGGTAACGCGGCGACCCGGGCCCTGGTGGAGCGGCTGGCCCGGCATCACGGGCCACCGGTGCAGTACGTCGCGTCCCTGACCCTCGCCCTGGTCGATCTGCTGGAGAGGGACCCGGCGGTGCGGGCGGCCGCGCGGCTGGCCCGGGAGGACTCCTGCACCCATCACCAGTGGCATGCCCTGTGGGCGCCGGCCGTCTGCGAACGGCTGCAGCAGACACCGCCAGGTCCGATCCCGCCGGGCATCGACGTGCGGGCCATCGCCGACATGGCGGTCCACCTGGTCTCCGGGATCGAGGCGACCCTGCGGCACCCCGCGTGCCCCGAGGGGCGGCGCGACAGTGTCCGGCGCCTCGCGCGCATCTGGCGGCAGGCCGTGCCCGGCATCACGCTGCCCGTGGACGCCCGCGACGGACTCCCGGACGGCGTTGTCGGCAGCGGTGGGTGTCCCCTCGCCGGGCACGACCGCCGGTCACCTCACACGGCGCTGCATCCACCGTCCACCGGGACACCGGCCCCGGTGACGAAGGAGGCCTGATCGCTGCAGAGCCATGCCGCCGCCTGCGCCACTTCCACCGGGTCGGCGAGGCGGCGCTGGATGGCCCGGGTGACGGCAACCTCCTCCAGCTGCGGAACCTGCTCCATGGCCGTTTCCATCAGCTCGGTGCGTGTGCTGCCGACCATCAGGGCGTTGACCCGTATCCCCCGTTCTCCGTACTCAGCTGCGGCGGCCTTGGTCAGCCCGAGCACCGCGTGCTTGGCAGCCACGTAGGGTGCGACGGCGCCGGTGGCGAAAGCGCCCGCCGTGCTGCACGTGTTGACGACCGCGCCGTGGCCCTGCTCCAGCATCACGGGGATCTGGTGTTTGAGGCAGTTCCAGACGCCCTGCACGTTCACCTCCATGATCTCCCGGAAGACGGCGTCGTCCGTCTCGTGGAGCGCGGTGCCGATCGAGCCCCAGCCGGCGTTGTTGAAGGCCGCGTCCAGGCGGCCGAACCCGGCCACGGTGTCCTCGACCGCCCGTTCGACGTCGTCCGGCTCGGTCACGTCGCCGACGGTCACCAGCGCGCGGCCGCCCGCGGCCTCGATGTCGCGGGCGAGCGCGCGCAACTTCTCCTCCCGGCGCGCCATGAGCGCCACCGCCGCTCCCTGTTCGGCGAAGAGGCGCGCCGCCGCCGCGCCGATGCCGCTGGAGGCGCCCGTGATCATCACGGTCTTGTCCCGCAGCAGTCCATGGGATGTTGCCATGGTGTGTCCCCGTAGTCCTCTCGTGGTCATGTGCGGGGCCGTTCGCCAGGAAGGTGAACGGCCCGTGGGGGGCCGGCCCGTGATCCCGCGCGGACCGTTCGGCGTCGGGCCAACCGCGCGACGTCCGGCGAACCGCCCGCCGCTCGGGCGCACACCGCACCGGCGCTCAGGCGAAGTGCGCGGCGTGGTCCGCGGCCCACTGCCGGTAGGGGGTGGCCGCGTGCCCCAGGAGCGCCTGCAGGTCGTCCTGCCCGTCGTGGCCGGGCTCGGTACCGGGGCCTCCGCGCCGTTCGGCGACCTCCAGGAGCGCCTGCGCGAGCGGCTCCGGCAGGCGTTCGCCCCAGCGGGCCAGGGCCTGTTCGGCCGTCAGCTCCTCGAAACGCAGGGGGCGTCGCAGCACGTCGGCCAGCTGCCGGGTCTGTTCCCGCGGGGTCAGTTCCTCCGGACCGGTCAGCGCATACGTCCGGGCCCCGTGGCCAGGCTCGGTGAGCACCCGCGCGGCCGCCTCGGCCACATCGCGCGGGTCGACGCACGCCGTGGGCGCGTCTCCGGCGAAGCTCCGGACGACGGACTCCGCGCGGATGGTGCAGGCCCAGGCCAGCGTGTTGCTCATGGGCGAACGCATCCGCAGCACCGTCCAGTCGAGGCCCGAGTCGTGCAGCAGGGCCTCGCTGTCGCGGTTCCAGCGCGCGATCAGGTCCGTGGCGTCCGGGTCGGCGACGGCGGTCCAGGACAGTTTCACCGCGCGTCGCACGCCGCGGGCCCGGGCTGCGGCCAGAATCTGCGCGTCGTCCGCGGGACGCAGCGGATCGGCTGTCACCACGAAGACGGCGTCCGCCCCGGACAGCACCTCTTCAAGGCGGTCGCGGTCCCGGTAGTCGCCGGTGACGACAGCGTCGTCCGGCAGCCCCAGCCGTGCCGCCTTCTCGGCATCCCGGACCAGCAGCCGAGCCTGGTCGCCGGCACCCAGGTGACGGGCGAGGTGCCGGCCCACCGCCCCGGTCGCGCCGGTCACCACGATCCTCGGGCCCGTGTCCCCCCACGGCTTCATTCCGCCACTCCTCGTTCCCTACCGAACTGCATCTTCTTGGCCGCGCTGGGCGCGGCGATCGCGGGGAGCAGACATCGCCAGACCTCCTCGACGCGGTTCGGCAGGTCGATGCGGGAGGTCTCCAGCTGCGCCTGCATCTGCGCGCCGGTACAGGCGCTGACGACCAGTCGGGCGTACGCCTCCACGTCCACCCCGAGCCTCAGCTCCCGCCGGAGCTGCGCGTCCCGGAAGTCCCGCAGGAGGATGGACATCCACTGCTGGTGGGAGTTCTCGCTCTTGGGGACGAAGTGCTCCTGGTCCATCACCAGGCGGGCGCCGGCCTGCAGGACGGGGTCGTCGAGGAGCTGGTAGGCCCACGTCAGGGTGACGTCGATGGCGTGCTGCAGTCCCTGGGAGTCATGCGGCGGCACGACGAGGTCGGGCTGGCTCGTGACGATCTCACGCGCCAGCTCCTCCTTGGACTTGAAGTGGAAGTACACCGCTCCCAGGGTCAGGCCCGCACGCTCGGCGATCCTCGAGACGCTGGCGCCCGCGAAGCCCGACTCCGCGAACACCTGCGAGGCCGCGCGTATCAGAGCCGCCCGTGTCCGCGCGGCTCTCTCCTGCTTCACCTCTCGCACCGCCATGTGACCCCACCCAATCGACCTGGTCAAGAAAAAAACTATTCTTTATCTTAGTGGCGACAGAGGGATGCACCTACGCCCGTGCGGCTCGGTGCATCGCCCGAACTCAGGGGGAGACGAAGCGTCATGACGCTCACCAAGATCACTGTAGGAGAGGCGGCCGGACCGACCGCCACCGGAAGTCTGGTACGCAAGTCCGTCCAGGAGGAAGCCCTGGTAACGGACTGGCGCCCGGTCTCCGAGACCTCCCAGTTAGTCACCGCCCGCTGGCCGCGGCACCACGGCTTCTACGCCGAGGGCGGCCGCTACAGCTCTCTGCTGCTGACGGAGAGCCTGCGCCAGGCGCTGGCACTGCTGACGCACACCGTCCACGACATACCCCTGACCCATCGCCTGGGCTGGGAACAGATACGGTCCACCGTCGACCCCGGGGCCCTGTCGACGGGGACGGCCCCCGCAGAGGTCGAACTGCTCATCACCCATGCCCAGGTCAAGCGGCGCCGGCTGGGCTCGGTGCACCTGACCTCCCACGTGGAGGCCTCGCTCGCGGGCAGGCGCATAGGAACCGCCGCCCTGCAGTACAGCACCCATCCCCCGGCCATCTACGACCGTCTGCGCGGCGACCACGCCGATGCGAAGAACGCCTTCGCCCGGGCTCTTCCCCTCACTCCCCCGGTACCGGCCGCGCACGTCGGCCGCGACGACGCCGGCAATGTGGTCCTGTCCCCCGCCCCGGGCGACCGGACCTGGCTGCTGCGTGTCGACACCTCGCACCACGTGCTCTTCGACCACCCGCACGACCACATCCCCGGCATGGTGCTGCTGGAGGCCGCGGCGCAGACCGCGCAGGCCATGGCGGCACCGCTGGCGGTGGTGCCCGTCGCCTTCGACACGACGTTCCACCGGTACGTCGAATTCGACCGGCACTGCCTGATCACCGCCGAGCCCTTCGTCCAGGACGGCGACGGCCGCATGACCGTCACGGTCCACGGCCGTCAGGACGAACTGCCGGTCTTCTCCAGCACCGTGACGGTTCAGCAGCGCGACTGAGGCCGGCGGCCGCGGCCTACGGGTACGGAAGTGAGCGCCTCCGTCCCGTGGCCCCGGCCGCCGCACGAACACCACGGACCGCCCGGACGCGGCTCAGCGGGCGCGCGCGACGATCAGGCCGTAACTGACCTGCGGCAGCGCACCGAAGCGCTCGATGATGTCCGCGGCCTCGAGGAGCCGTTGCCGGGGCACGCCCTCCTGGCCCTCGCCGACGCAGCGGATCGCGGCCGCGGCGAGGCCGTGGCCCTGGCGCACGTTCTTGCCGATGTCCAGGATCTCCACGATGCCGAGTCCCGCCGCCCCCAGGTGCCGGAGGTAGTCGCCGGCGTCGCCGAGCGGCGGCATCCGGAACAGCTCGCGGCCGGCGGCCACGATCGCGGCCTCCTCCGCGGTGAGCGCGCCCACCACATAGGGGTTGGCCAGCACGAGCCTGCCTCCGGGCCGCAGCACCCGGGCAGCCTCGGCGATCGCCTGGGCCCGGTCGTCCATGTACAGGAGGGAGTCGATGGCGTACACGGCGTCGAAACCGCCGTCCGGGAACGGCAGGGTCATGCCCTCCGCGTGCATGAACGTCACCCGCTCCCGGGCCTGCCCGGCCCCGGGGCACTCCCGGCGCGGACCGGCCTGCCGGGAGCCGATGGTGACGCCGGTGACCCGCACGTCGTGCGTCTGCGCCACGTACGCGGCGGGCCGCCCGTTGCCGCGGCCGATGTCGAGGACACACATGCCGGGTGAGAGGGCGAGACGGTCGGCGACCATGCCGGTGAGGGCGTCGGTGGCGTGGAGGGCGTCGGCGGCCGTGGCGTCCGGGGCGTGACCGCGCCAGGCCCCTGGGAGGCGGCCGCCTCCCGTCGCCTCGGTCAGGAGGGCTGCGGAGTGGTCGTAGATCCGTTCCACGTCGTCCGGTACCGGGCACGGGGCGTCGTGCAGTTCCGTCAAGGGGGTTCCTCACTCACCGGGGACGTGCCACGGCACGTCCATGGGGGGTTCGGGGCGGCCGGACGACGCCCTGCCACCCGCCGCGGTCGGGGGTGGCAGGGCGTCGTCGCGGTCGACCGCACTGCGCGGGGTCGTGGGGGCCGGTCAGGCGACCTCGGTGGGCAGCGGGGCGTCCTCGCGCGCGGGGGCCGCCGCGGCGGGGTCCCGGCGCGGCGGGGCCAGTGCGGCAGCGATGACCACCGCGCCGACCGCGCACACGGCGGCCGTGCCGTACAGCGCGATGTGCAGGGCGTGGGTGAACCCGTCGGCCAGCGCCCCGGAGCCGCTGACGGACTCGTCGCCGGCCGCGACCTTCGCGGCCAGTTCCTGCGATCCGACGCGGGTGCTGATGAGGCTGACCAGGACCGCGCCGTACACGGCGATGACGATGGCCTCGCTGCCGATGCGCATGGTGTTCAGGAAACCGGTGGCCATACCGGCCTGCTCGGGCTCGACCAGGCTCATCGCCGTACCGTCGCCCACGCCGAACGAGATGCCGGCGCCCAGGCCGGTCATCAGCAGCGGCCCGGCGATCGCGGCGACGGAGCTGTCGGACTCGATCACCGTCAGCCAGGCGTTGCCGCCGGCGAACAGCACCAGCGAGACCGTGATCAGCACACGGGGCGACACGCCCCGGTTGACGAGGGCCCCGGACAGCGGCGGGGCGAGGAGCACCGGCGCCGTCATCAGGAGCAGCACGGTGCCGGCGCGTTCGGCGGAGAAGCCGCTCGCACCCACGAGGTAGGTGGGCAGGTACGTCAGCAGCGTCACGAAACCGAAGGTCGACACCACCGGGACCATGCAGAGTGCGAAGAACCGGCGGTTCTTCACCAGCGTCAGGTCGAGCACCGGGGCCGCGGAACGCGACTGGAGCACGACGAAGAACACCAGCAGACCCACACCGACCACGAGGAGAGCCAGCACACCGGGGCTCGCCCAGCCCCACTCGGGCCCCTGGACCGCGCCGAGGACGAGCAGGCCGAGGCCGGCGACGAACACCACGGCGCCGGTGATGTCGAGCCGGGGGCGCTGCGGGGCACGGGATTCGGCGACGAAGCCGATGCCGGCCAGCGCGACGGCGACCAGCGCCGCGTGCAGCCCGAAGGTGGCGCGCCAGCCGAGGGCGCCGACCAGCCAGCCGGACAGGGTGGGACCGGCCGCCAGGCCGAGACCGGCGGCGCTGCCGAGGGCGGCGAAGGCGCGGGTGCGCGCGGCACCGTCGAAGGTCGTGGCCAGGATCGCGCCACCGCTGGCGAACACGCCCGCCGCGCCGATGCCGGACAGGGCACGGGCGATGTCCAGCAGGACGATGCCGGGGGCGGCCGCCGCGGCGACCGAGCCGACCGCGAACACCGACGCGCCGACGGCGAACGCCCGGCGGCGCCCGAACAGGTCGGCTGCGGACCCGGTGACCAGCATGAACGAGGCGAACGTCAGGTTGTAGGCGTTCATGACCCATTGCAAGGGTGCACCTGCGGTGTGCAGGTCGTCACCGATGTCCGGCAGGGCGACGGCCGCTCCGGAAATCGACATCGGGACGGTGACGAAGGCCAGCAACACCACCGCCAGCGTGATCGCTGGACGTGAGCGGCTCGTAGGAACGGTAGTCACGAGTTCAGGCTCCTTCAGGGGACGTGCGAACAGCCACAGTCGGCCACCAAGGCGACAGTGCCACTAAGTGGCGTTAGCTGTCAAAGCGCAAGAGCGTCTGAGTGGTAACCTCAGGGTGTGAGTGATGATCTGCGTGACCTGCCACTGCGGGAACGGAAGAAGCTGCGCACGCGCCGAGCCCTGGCCGAGACCGCGCTTCACCTCTTCACCGAACGCGGCTACGACGCCACCACGCTCGACGATCTCTGCGACGCGGTGGAGGTGTCCAAGCGCACCTTCTTCCGGAACTACAAGTCCAAGGAGGACGTCGCGCTCGCGGCCGACAGCGACCTGTGGTCGGCGTACCTGGACCACGTGGCCACCCTGCGGCTGGACGGCCCGCTCCTGGAGACGCTGCGCGTGGCCCTCGACACCACGCTGGGCGCCATGGACCCGGACTGGGACCGCCGCTTCCTGGCCACCCGTGAGCTGTCGGACGGCGTCCCCGCGCTCATGGCGCACAGCCTGGGGTACTGCCAGGAGACCACGCGCGCCATCGTGGAGACGGTGACCGAACGTGCCCGCGCCGACGTGGACCGGATGCGCCTGCGACTGACCGTGGAGATCTTCGTGGCCGCCTGGCACACGGCGTCCCTGCAGTGGACGGCCCAGGGCCTCCAAGGGGGCCGCGACACCCTGATGAAGCTGGTCGAGGAGACCTTCGCCATGATTCCCGACGCCCTCACCTGCTCCGCCTAGCGGTTCGCCCGTCGGCCGCGGCCCGAACGCCGCGGCCTTTTTCATACCCGCGCGCATACCTCCTAGGAGGTATGCGCGCCTCTTTCTAAGTGGTAGCTCCCTTGAGCGGGTCGGCGGCGAACCCTACGTTCGTGAATCAAGGCCGACGGGCGCGGAATTCACACAGCAGAGGGAGGGCCTCGGTCGTGACGCTCTCGGAAATCACGCCGGAACTGCGGAAGCCAGAAGAACGGGAAACGCTCGGATTCCACCGGACCGTGGACCGGCGCATGGTCCACCGGGCTTCCGTCGCCGAGGTCTTCGTCACCGGAATGGAACAGACCGGCGAACTCACCTTCCGGTCGGCGGCACAACTCCCTCTATCCCACGGCTACTTCAACGACCATACGGGGATTCCCGCGACACACGACCCGCTGCTCCTGCTGGAGATCTGCCGCCAGGCGTCCATCTACGGCGCCCACGCCCAGCTGGGCGTCCCGCTCGAGACCACCTTCATGGTCAACGACTGGGCCATCGACCTGCGGGACAGCGCGGCCCTGGTCATCGGCGGCAAGCCGGGCGAGCTGCTCCTGAGCGAGACCATGACGCCGACGTACGACCGCAGGAACCGCATCACGGCTCTGCGTTTCGACATCGGGATGGAGGCGGCCGGGGAAACGGTGGGGTCCGCGTACATCCGGGTCAGTTCCGCGCCCACCTCACAGTACGCGGCGCTCCGCTTCATGCAGCGCGGCAGCACGCCGCCCATGACCTCGGCGTTCCGCTCGCCCGGCGGCGCCGTCCGCATCACCGAACCGCCGGCCCGGGTGGGGCGCGTCCACCCGGCGAACGTCGTGCTCACCGAGGCCGAGTTCGACATCGAGCGGGGTTCCCTCTCCGCCGTACTGGCACCCGACTTCGGCAACAGCGGACTTTTCGACCACGACTACGACCACATTCCGGCCATGGTCCTCATGGAGGCCGCACGCCAGTCGGCGCTGCTGCTGGCGTCGGCCCGCACGGCTCCCGGCGGAATGCGGCGGACCGCTTCCGTCTCCGTGCTCGAAGCTTCCTTCTCCCGTTTCGCCGAACTGGATTCCCCGGTACGGATCACCGCCGCCCCGGATTCCCGGAACGGCTCGCCGAACCGGGTCGCGGTGGCCTTCGAGCAGTCGGACACGACCGTGGCCGCCATCAGCACCGGGATCCGCCCGTCGGCTACCACCGGCTGACCGCTCTCCTCTGGCGCAGCCGTATCCTTCCCACAGCGAGGAGCTGAAATGAGCAGGACCGTCCTGGTGACCGGCGGAAACCGCGGCATCGGACTGGAGATCGCGCGGGTCATGGCGAATTCCGGCGACAAGGTGGCCGTCACCTACCGCACCGGTGAGCCTCCCGCCGAGTTCTTCGGCGTACGCTGCGACGTCACCGACCGCGACGACGCCGAGCGCGCCGTCGCCGAGGTCGCCCAGCAGTTCGGCCCGGTCCAGGTGCTGGTCGCCAATGCCGGCATCACCAAGGACGCGCTGGCTCCGCTGATGTCCGAGGACGCCTTCCGGGACGTCGTGGAGACCAACCTGGTCGCGGCGTTCCGCTTCGCCCGCCTCGTCGCTCCCGACATGGTGCGTGCCCGGTGGGGGCGCATCGTCTTCATGTCGTCGGTGATGGGGTTCCTCGGCTCCCCCGGCCAGGCCAACTACGCCTCCTCCAAGGCCGGATTGCTCGGTCTCACCCGCTCGCTCGCCTGGGAGCTCGGCTCCCGGAGCGTCACGGTCAACATGGTGACGCCCGGCCTGATCGAGACCGACATGATCAGGGGCGTGAAGGAGAAGCGGCGCGAGAGCCTGCTGACCCAGACCGCGCTGCGGCGCACCGGAACGCCTACGGAGGTCGCCGAGGTGGTCCGGTTCCTCGCGAGCGACGCGGCCTCGTACGTGACCGGAGCCTCGGTTCCGGTCGGCGGCGGCCTGGCGATGGGGCAGTGAGCGTGGCACCGCGTCCCCGCCGACAGGGGGAAAATACGCAGGGGTCCGCCGGCGCTCCGGTCCGCGCCGTCTGGACGGACTACGGAGGCGTTCTTGAGGTTCCGTCCACCAAGGTCACGGTGGCCAACTTCTGCCGGAAGATCGGCATTTCCCCGCCGCAGCTGCTCACGGCCATGGAGAAGGTCGCCGCCTCGCACGGGGTGGACCTGCTGGCTCCGCTCGACACCCCCCTCGTCACCCAGGAGGAGTGGTCGGCGCAGGTCGAGCACGTCCTGCGCGCCGATGAGGGGGTGGACGTGGACCTCTCCGACTTCCCGGCGCGCTGGTTCGAGGGCCGTACGGCCAACGAGCCGTGGGTAGCACATCTGCGGCGGCTGAACGCCGACGGGGTGTTCGTCGGACTGATGTCCAACATGGTGCCCGCCTGGGACGAACACTGGCGCCGGGTCGTCGCCCCGGAAGGGCTCTTCGCGGAGCTGGTCATGTCCTTCGAGGTCGGCAGCCGCAAACCGGAACCGGGTATCTTCCGCGTCGCCGAGGAACGCACCGGCTTCCTGCCGCACGAATGCGTGCTGATCGACGACATCGAGAAGAACTGCGCGGGGGCGAGGCAGGCCGGCTGGCACGCCGTCCATTTCACGGACCCGGCCCAGGCGATCAGCGAACTGAACGCGCTCCTCGGAGCGCACCGTCCTGAGTGACGGCGCAAGCCGCCGAACGGGGAAGGAACACCATGCCGATATCGTCACGCGCCGCCCTGACCTCCCGCGAGATCGTTCTAGATGCCCTGGGCGTACCGGTCTCCGGACTGCTCGCCGAGCCGTCGTCCGGCGCCCCGCGGACCGTCGTCGTGGCGTTGCACGGCGGCGGGATCCGGGCCGGGTATTTCGACGGTCACACCGAGCCCGGACACTCCCTGCTGGAACTGGGCACGGACCTCGGATTCACGGTCCTCGCGCTGGACCGCCCCGGATACGGTGAGTCGGCCTCCTTCCTGCCGGAGGGTCTCGGCACCCAGGAGCAGGCCATGCTGCTGCGTGCCGCCCTGCGGGACTTCGCGCGCACCCACGAGACCGGGGACGGTTTCTTCATCGTGGCGCATTCCAACGGGGCGAAGCCCGGGCTCGCCCTGGCCGCGCAGGACCATGAGGACAGCATCATCGGTCTGGACGTGTCCGGGCTGGGCAGCACTCCGGCGACGGAGGACACCATTCCGCGGCAGAGGACCGGCCGTATGGACTGGTTCCGGCACTGGGGCGACCCGGGTCTGTATCCAGCGGGGACCTTCCGCCGGTGCCGTTCGCTGCTGGCGCCGATCCCGGCCCAGGAGATCCGGGAGTTCCCCCTCTGGCCGGACATGTACTCCGGCATCGCCGCCTCGGTGCGGGCACCGGTCCGCTTCACCTTCGCCGAGCAGGAACCGTGGTGGCGCTCCGATGCCCGGGCCGTGACCGAGCTGACCGCGCCGCTGGCCTCCACGCGGGTACGGGTGGACCACCAGCCGGACGCCGGCCACAACATCAGCCTCGGCTGGGCGGCGCGGGCCTATCACCTCCGGGCCCTCGCCTTTCTGGAGGATTGTCTCCTCACCCGCCGGACCACCACGGCCCCACCCCCCGCTCCGGGCCCCGGTGACACCCCGGCCGTCGCCGACGGCATGCAGGCGACCGCGTCCTGGCAGTTCCTCAGCAGGGTCCTGTTCCCCCTGGCCCTGGCCCCGGACACCCCCTGACGCGGCGGCCCGCCGCCACCCGGCCCGCACGCCAAAGCGCCCTGCACCACGAACGTGGTGCAGGGCGCTCCGGCGGTGCGGGGTGTGTCAGTTGTGGCTGTGCAGGATGTCGTTCAGGCCGCCCCAGACCGCGTTGTTCGGGCGGGCCTCGACCGTGCCGGTGACCGAGTTGCGGCGGAAGAGGATGTTCGAGGCACCGTTCAGCTCGCGGGCCTTGACGATCTGGCCGTCGGGCATGGTGACCCGGGTGCCCGCGGTGATGTACAGGCCCGCCTCGACCACGCACTCGTCGCCGAGCGCGATGCCGACGCCCGCCTCGGCGCCGACGAGGCAGCGCTCGCCGATGGAGATGATCACATTGCCGCCGCCGGACAGGGTGCCCATCGTGGAGGCGCCGCCGCCGATGTCCGAGCCGTCGCCGACCACGACGCCCGCGGAGATGCGGCCCTCGACCATGGAGGTGCCGAGCGTGCCGGCGTTGAAGTTGACGAAGCCCTCGTGCATGACCGTGGTGCCGGCCGCGAGGTGCGCGCCGAGGCGGACCCGGTCGGCGTCGGCGATGCGCACGCCCTTGGGGGCGACGTAGTCCGTCATGCGGGGGAACTTGTCGACCGAGGTCACCTGGAGGTGCAGGCCCTCGGCGCGGGCGTTGAGACGGACCTTCTCCAGGTCGTCCACGGCGACCGGACCGAGCGAGGTCCAGGCGACGTTGGCGAGGTGGCCGAAGATGCCGTCCAGGTTCTGGCCGTGCGGCTTGACCAGGCGGTGCGAGAGCAGGTGCAGGCGCAGGTAGACGTCGTGCGCGTCGATCGGCTTCTCGTCCAGCGAGGCGATGACCGTGCGGACCGCGACCACCTCGACACCCCGGCGGGCGTCCGGGCCGGTCGCCGCGGTCGCGCCGCCGCCCAGCAGCTCCGCCGCCCGCTCGGCGGACAGCCGCTCGGTGCCGGCCGGGCCCGGCGCCTCGACCAGCTCGGGGGCCGGGAACCAGGTGTCGAGAACGGTGCCGTCGGAGGCGATCGTGGCGAGGCCGGCGGCGACGGCGCCGGTGGTACGGGTTGCAGACTCGGTCATGGGAGAAAACCTAACGTGGGTGGGGTGGTGAGGGCGAACCGCGTCTCACGTGCCGGGCGCGGGTTCAGGGGATCAGCCGAGCCAGCGCGGCGCGCGCGTACTCCTCGTCGTACGAACCGCCCGTCAGCAGCACCTGGAGGCAGATGCCGTCCATGAGCGCGAGCAGGGCGCGGGCGGTGACCGGGTCGGTGCGGCGGGCCAGCAGCGCGGCGGCGCCCTCGGTCCACTCGGCGGCGACGGGGCGCAGCGCGGGGCGGCGCAGCGCCGCGAGGTACAGCTCGTACTCCAGCTCCACGCCGGTCCGCTCGCCCGCCAGCCACCGCCCGAGCGCCCGGGCGAGGTCCGCGGCGAGGTCGCCCCGGCCGGTGTCCTCCGGCAGCAGCTCGGCCAGCACCCGGCCGAACCCCTCGTTCGACTGCCGCAACGCGGCCACCAGCAGTTCTTCCAGGGTGGCGAAGTGGTACGTCGTGGAGCCGAGCGGTACGTCCGCCTCGGCCGCGACCGTACGGTGGCTCAGCCCGGCGATGCCGTCCCGGCCGACCACGCGGATCGCCGCGTCGATGATCCGCTGCCGGCGCCCGGGGTCGTGCCGTCGGGGCATCAGTGCGCCGCTCCGCCGAGGTTCAGCACCACCACTCCGCCGATGATCAGCACGATCCCGGCGACCTTGGCGAGGCCCAGCCCCTCCCCGAACAGCAGCAGGCCCAGGACGGCGATGGCGGCGGTGCCCACGCCGGACCAGATGGCGTACGCCGTGCCGATCTGCACGCTCTTGAGGGTCTGGGCGAGCAGGGCGAACGACACGAGGTAGCCCAGCGCGGTCACGAGCGAGGGCCAGAGCCGGCTGAACCCCTCGCTGTACTTCATCGCCGTGGTGGCGGCGACCTCGGCGGCGATGGCGCCGGCGAGCAGCAGATATCCCATGTGTACGAGCGTACACAAGGACTGTGTACGGCCGTACACAACGGGAAAGTTTCACTTTCACAGAAACCGCTCGCGGTCGGCCCGGCCTCCACTACTGTGCGGGCCCGTGCCTGACAACACCCCCCGCGTCCGAAGACTCGGGCCGGCCGCCGCACTGGTCGTGGCGGTCGCCGCCGCCTGCGTGGCCGTACCCGCCCTGGACGATCAGTCTCCGCAGACGAAGGCCACCGCACCGGTGACACCACCCGACAACGGCCCCGGCCTGCTCTCCTTCGCCTCCCCGTCCCCCTCACCGGCGGGCACGACGGCGACCCCCGCGACCACGGGAGACCCCACACCCTCACCCCCGAGCCCCACCCGTCCGAAACGCACCCCCGCCAAGTCCCCCGCTCCCAGCCCCGGTTCGCCCCGGCCGACGGAGCCCCGCACCTCGGTCCGCTCCCTCAACTACCCCGACCGCTACTGGCACGTCAGCGACGGCCTGGTGAAGCTGGACCCCGTCACCTCGGTCCCGGCCCGCCGCGCCGCCACCTTCACCCGCGTCAAGGGCCTGGCCGACGCCCGCTGTTACTCCTTCACCACGGCCGACGGCAGCTACCTCCGCCACCGCGACTTCCTCCTGCGCGCCGAACCGGCCGACGGCTCCCCGCTCTTCCGGCAGGACGCCACCTTCTGCCCCCGGCCGTCCCCCGCCTCCGGAGCCGTCCTGCTGGAGTCGGTCGACTACCCCGGCCGCTTCCTGCGCCACCGGAACTTCCAGCTACGGCTGGACCCCTACCAGGACACCGCCCTGTACCGCGCGGACTCCGCGTTCCTGCTGGTGGACGGGCTGGCCTGAGCGGACGGAACCCGAACAGACGGAAGGGGGCCGTGGCCCATGGCCACGGCCCCCTCGCGCGCGTGCTGTGTCAGACGTTGAACCCGAGCGCCCGAAGCTGCTCGCGGCCGTCGTCCGTGATCTTGTCCGGGCCCCACGGCGGCATCCAGACCCAGTTGATGCGGAGCTCGTTGACGAGGCCGTCCGTGGCGGACTTGGCCTGGTCCTCGATGACGTCCGTCAGCGGGCAGGCCGCGGAGGTCAGGGTCATGTCGATCGTCGCGATGTTCGCGTCGTCGATGTGGATGCCGTAGATCAGGCCCAGGTTGACGACGTCGATGCCCAGCTCGGGGTCGACGACGTCGTACAGCGCCTCGCGGAGTTCCTCCTCCGAGGCCGGCTTCATCTCAGCGGTGTCGGTCATGCCGTCTTCCTTTCGGCGTCGGCGCCACCCAGCGCCTGGGCCGTCGCGTCCTTCCACGCCATCCAGCTCAGGAGGGCGCACTTGACCCGCGCGGGGTACTTGGAGACACCGGCGAACGCGACCGCGTCCTCCAGGACCTCCTCCATCGCGTCGTCGGGCTCGATCCTGCCCTTGGACTGCATCAGCTCCAGGAAGGTCTCCTGGATCTTCTGCGCGTCCGCCAGGTCCTTGCCGACCAGCAGCTCGTTCAGCACGGAGGCCGAGGCCTGGCTGATCGAGCAGCCCTGGCCCTCGTACGAGACGTCCTCGATGGTCGTGCCGTCGTACTTCACGCGCAGGGTGATCTCGTCGCCGCAGGTCGGGTTCACGTGGTGCACCTCGGCGTCGCCGTCCCTCAGACCACGCCCGTGCGGGTTCTTGTAGTGGTCCAGGATGACGTCCTGGTACATCGAATCCAGCTTCACGGTGTCGACACGCCTCTCAGCCGAAGAAGTTCCGAACGTGCTCCAGCCCCTCGACCAGAGCGTCGATCTCGGCCGGCGTGGAGTACAGATAGAACGACGCTCGCGTGGTCGCGGGAATTCCGTAGCGGAGGCAGACCGGACGGGCGCAGTGGTGGCCGACCCGGACCGCGATGCCCTGCTCGTCCAGGACCTGGCCCACGTCGTGCGGGTGGATGTCCCCCAGGGTGAAGGAGATCGCCGCGCCGCGGTCCTCGGCCGTGGTCGGCCCGACGATGCGGAGGTCGGGGACCTCGGCCAGGCGCCGCACCGCGTACTCCGTCAGCGCGTGCTCATGGGCGAGGATCTTGTCCATGCCGATCGACTGCAGGTAGTCGATGGCCGCGCCGAGGCCGACCGCCTGCGCGATCGGGGGCGTGCCCGCCTCGAACTTGTGCGGGGCCGGGGCGTAGGTGGACGAGTGCATCGAGACCGTCTCGATCATCTCGCCGCCACCGAGGAAGGGGGGAAGGTCCTCCAGCAGCTCCTGGCGGCCCCACAGGACGCCGATGCCGGTCGGGCCGCACATCTTGTGGCCGGTGAAGGCCACGAAGTCGGCCTGCAGCGCCTGCACGTCCAGCGGCATGTGCGGCGCGGCCTGGGAGGCGTCGATGCAGACGAGGGCGCCGACCTCCTGGGCGCGGCGGATTATCGTCTCGACCGGGTTGACCGTGCCCAGGATGTTGGACACCAGCACGAAGGAGACGATCTTCGTCTTCTCGGTGATGATCTCCTCGATGTTCGACAGGTCGAGCCGGCCGTCGTCGGTGAGACCGAACCACTTCAGCTTCGCGCCCGTGCGCTGCGCCAGCAGCTGCCACGGCACGATGTTGGAGTGGTGCTCCATCTCCGTGATGACGATCTCGGTCTCGTGGTCCACCCGGTAGGGCTCGTCGGCCCAGCCCAGCATGTTCGCCACGAGGTTCAGCGACTCGGAGGCGTTCTTGGTGAAGATGACCTCGTCGCGGCTCGGCGCGTTGATGAACTCGGCGACCTTGTCGCGCGCGCCCTCGTACAGCGCCGTGGCCTCCTCGGCGAGCACATGCACACCGCGGTGGACGTTGGCGTTGTAGCGCTCGTAGTACTCGCTCAGGGCGTCCAGCACCTGGCGCGGCTTCTGCGAGGTCGCCGCGTTGTCCAGGTACACGAGCTTCCTGCCGTCGTGGACGACGCGGTCCAGTACGGGGAAGTCCTTGCGGATCGCCTCGGTGTCGAGGAGGCCCGGCAGCTGTGTCACGCGGATGCGCCACCCTTCACGTACGACTCGTAGCCCTCGTTCTCCAGCTTGTCCGCCAGCTCGGGACCGCCGGACTCGACGATGCGGCCGCCGGCGAACACGTGGACGTGGTCGGGCTTGATGTAGCGCAGGATGCGCGTGTAGTGCGTGATCAGCAGGGTGCCGACCTCGCCGCTCTCACGGACGCGGTTGACGCCCTCGGAGACGATGCGGAGCGCGTCGACGTCGAGGCCGGAGTCGGTCTCGTCGAGGATCGCGACCTTCGGCTTGAGCAGCTCCAGCTGGAGGATCTCGTGGCGCTTCTTCTCACCGCCGGAGAAGCCCTCGTTGACGTTGCGCTCGGCGAAGGACGGGTCCATGTTGAGGCGCTCCATGGCCTCCTTGACCTCCTTCACCCAGGTGCGCAGCTTGGGGGCCTCGCCGCGGATCGCGGTGGCGGAGGTGCGCAGGAAGTTGGAGACCGAGACGCCGGGGACCTCGACCGGGTACTGCATCGCCAGGAACAGGCCCGCACGGGCGCGCTCGTCGACGGACATCTCCAGGACGTCCTCGCCGTCGAGCAGCACGGTGCCGCTGGTGATCGTGTACTTCGGGTGACCCGCGAGGGAGTAGGCGAGGGTCGACTTGCCGGAGCCGTTGGGGCCCATGATGGCGTGCGTCTCGCCCTGCTTCACGGTGAGGTCGACGCCCTTGAGGATCTCCTTCGTGGCGTTGTCGGCCTCGACGGTGACGTGCAGGTCTCGGATTTCAAGCGTTGCCATGGGTGCCTCAGGACTCCTGGGTGACGGAGACGAGAACGTCGTCCCCTTCGATCTTTACGGGGTATACGGGGACGGGGCGCGTCGCGGGGAGGCCGGACGGCTTGCCGGTGCGCAGGTCGAAGGCGGAGCCGTGCAGCCAGCACTCGATCTGGCAGTCCTCCACCTCGCCCTCGGAGAGGGAGACGTTCGCGTGGGAGCAGATGTCGTGGATGGCGAACACCTCGCCCTCGGTCCTGACGACCGAGATCGGCGTGCCGTCGAGTTCCACCCGCTTCGGGGTGTCCTCCTCCAGCTCGCTCAGCCCGCAGGCGCGTACGAACGACGTCATGCGACCGCAGCCTCCAGCTCTTCCTCGATCTTGGCGAGCAGGCGCTCCTCGATGTCGGCGACACCGATCTGCTGGACCAGTTCGGCGAAGAAGCCGCGGACCACCAGGCGGCGGGCCTCGTACTCCGGGATGCCGCGGGCCATCAGGTAGAAGAGCTGCTCGTCGTCGAAGCGGCCGGTGGCGGAGGCGTGGCCGGCGCCGACGATCTCGCCGGTCTCGATCTCCAGGTTCGGCACCGAGTCGACGCGCGCGCCGTCCGTGAGGACCAGGTTGCGGTTCATCTCGTAGGTGTCCGTGCCCTCGGCGCTGGCCTCGATGAGCACGTCGCCGATCCAGACCGCGTGCGCGTCGTCGCCCTGCAGCGCGCCCTTGTAGACGACGTTCGACTTGCAGTGCGGGGTGTTGTGGGTGACCAGCAGGCGGTGCTCCTGGTGCTGGCCGGCGTCGGTGAAGTACAGGCCGAACAGCTCGGCCTCGCCGCCGGGGCCGGCGTACTCCACGCGCGGGTGCAGGCGGACCACGTCACCGCCGAAGGTGACGACCACGGACTTGAAGGAGGCGTCCCGGCCGACCAGCGCGTTGTGCTGGGCGACGTGGACGGCCTTGTCGTCCCAGTCCTGGACGGAGACGACGGTCAGCTTGGCGCCGTCGCCGAGGACGTAGTCGACGTTGGTGGCGAGCACCGCGTCACCGGTGTGGTCGATGACCACGACGGCCTCGGCGAAGGCGCCCAGCTCGATCACCTGGTGGCCGAAGGCGGTGCCGCCCTGGCCGTGCACGGCGATGCGGATCGGCTCGGTGAGGACGGTCTCCTTGGCGACGGTCACGACCGAGGCCTTCTCGAAGGCCGAGTACGCCTGCGCGGCGACACGGTCCACGGGGGTGCCCGCCTTGCCGAGGCGCGCGTCGTCGCGCCCGACGGTCTCGACGGTGACGCCCTCGGGGGCCTGGACGTCGACCTTCACGCCGTCGCCGTTCGCGACGGCGGTGCCGTCGTGCAGCCCGCGCAGCCGCTCCAGCGGGGTGAAGCGCCACTCCTCCTCACGACCGTGCGGGACCGGGAAGTCCGCGACGTCGAAGGACGGGGGCGCGCTCATGCGCGAGACGACGGTCGACTCCGCGGCGACCGCGATCGAGCCGGCGGTGGTGGAACCCACGGGTGGGGGTCCCCCCGCGCGAGCGGAGCCGAGCGTGGGGGAGTTCTGGGCCTCAGCCATGGCTGTCGTAGTGCTCTCTTTCCTGAGTAAGACGTCTGCTGGCGATGGGGGCGGCCCTAGCCGACCGCGCCTTCCATCTGCAGCTCGATCAGCCGGTTGAGCTCCAGCGCGTACTCCATCGGCAGCTCCTTGGCGATCGGCTCGACGAAGCCGCGCACGATCATCGCCATGGCCTCGTCCTCGGAGAGGCCGCGGCTCATCAGGTAGAAGAGCTGGTCCTCGGAGACCTTGGAGACGGTGGCCTCGTGGCCCATCGACACGTCGTCCTCGCGGACGTCGACGTACGGGTACGTGTCCGACCGGGAGATCGTGTCCACCAGCAGCGCGTCGCAGAGCACGTTGGACTTGGAGCCCGGGGCGCCCTCGCCGATCTCGATCAGGCCGCGGTAGGACGTACGGCCGCCACCGCGCGCGACCGACTTCGACACGATGTTGGACGAGGTGTTCGGGGCCATGTGGACCATCTTGGCGCCCGCGTCCTGGTGCTGCCCCTCGCCCGCGAAGGCGATGGAGAGGGTCTCGCCCTTGGCGTGCTCGCCCATCAGGTAGACGGCCGGGTACTTCATCGTCACCTTGGAGCCGATGTTGCCGTCGATCCACTCCATGGTCGCGCCCTCGTAGGCCACGGCGCGCTTGGTGACCAGGTTGTAGACGTTGTTCGACCAGTTCTGGATGGTCGTGTAACGGCAGCGGGCGTTCTTCTTGACGATGATCTCGACCACGGCGGAGTGCAGCGAGTCCGACTTGTAGATCGGCGCGGTGCAGCCCTCGACGTAGTGCACGTAGGCACCCTCGTCGACGATGATCAGGGTCCGCTCGAACTGGCCCATGTTCTCGGTGTTGATCCGGAAGTAGGCCTGGAGCGGGATCTCGACGTGGACGCCCTTGGGCACGTAGATGAAGGAGCCGCCGGACCACACGGCCGTGTTCAGCGCGGCGAACTTGTTGTCGCCGGCCGGGATGACCGTGCCGAAGTACTCCTTGAAGAGCTCCGGGTGCTCCTTCAGGGCGGTGTCGGTGTCGAGGAAGATGACGCCCTGCTCCTCCAGGTCCTCGCGGATCTGGTGGTAGACGACCTCCGACTCGTACTGGGCGGCGACACCGGCGACGAGGCGCTGCTTCTCGGCCTCCGGGATGCCCAGCTTGTCGTAGGTGTTCTTGATGTCCTCGGGCAGGTCCTCCCAGGACTCCGCCTGCTTCTCCGTGGAGCGCACGAAGTACTTGATGTTGTCGAAGTCGATGCCCGAGAGGTCGGAGCCCCAGTTCGGCATCGGCTTCTTCTCGAAGAGCTTCAGGCCCTTCAGGCGCAGCTTGGTCATCCACTCCGGCTCGGACTTCTTGCCCGAGATGTCGCGGACGACGTCCTCGTTGAGGCCGCGCCTGGCGGAGGCACCGGCCACGTCGGAGTCGGCCCAGCCGTATTCGTACTTGCCCAGGCCCTCGAGCTCAGGGTGGGCAGTCTCCGTGGGGAGAGTCATGCGGGGTTCCTCCCGGCCGTGCTTGCAGGTGCGTCAGTGGATGTCTTGGGGATGAACGTCGTGCAGACGCCGTCGCCGTGCGCGATGGTCGCCAGTCGCTGGACGTGGGTACCCAGCAGCTCCGCGAAGATCTCCGTCTCCGCCTCGCACAGCTGCGGGAACTGTTCCGCGACGTGAGCGACCGGGCAGTGGTGCTGGCAGAGCTGCTCGCCGACCGGTGCGCTGCGCGCCGTAGCAGCGTACCCGTCGGCGCTCAAGGCCTTGGCCAGCGCTTCGGCGCGCTTGTCGGGGGTCACGGCCTCGATCGCCCTGCGGTACGCGCTCGCCTGGGCGGCGATCCGGGCGCGGGCGAAGGCGGCGACCGCCTCGGGGCCGCCCCCCTGCTCGGCGATCCAGCGGAGCGCGTCCGCGGCGAGCTTGTCGTAGGACTGGTCGAAGGCGTCCCGGCCGCAGTCCGTGAGCGCGAAGACCTTGGCGGGGCGGCCACGCGTGCGCGTGCCGTACACCCGCTGCTCGCGGGCCTCCACCACGTCGTCCGCGACCAGTGCGTCCAGGTGACGCCGGACGGCCGCCTGGGTCAGTCCCAGTCGGCCGGCGAGTTCGGCGACGGTCGACGGGCCGTGGTCCAGGATGGACCGCGCGACCCGGTTGCGCGTGGAGCGCTCACCGGTCGTTAGCTCCTCCTGGGGGGCACCCGTGGGGGTCTCCCGAGCCTCGCCGACGTTTTTCACAACGCCATTGTTGCGTAATTCCGCGGAGCCTGACAAGCGCCGTCCGGATCACCGGGGGTGCCCTGCGTCACTTAGGCATACCTAATCTGACCTGCGGAAACGATCTTTGATCGATCATCGCCGGTCCGTCGTCGCGGCCGATTCGGTGGCGGCTCAGCGCCCCGTCCGGAAGACTCCCGGACCATGCCCACACCCCCTCCGACCGGCCCTCTTGTCACCCGGGACACCCTCGCCGCCGGCCTGCGCCTGCTGGGTGTGGAGACCGGCGAGACCCTTCTCGTACATTCGTCGCTGAGCTCCCTCGGCTGGGTGAACGGAGGGGCGGTCACGGTCGTCCAGGGACTCCTCGACGTGCTCGGCCCGTCCGGCACGCTCGTCGTCCCCACCCAGACCGGCGACCAGTCCGACCCGGCCGTGTGGGGGAACCCGCCGGTGCCCAGGGAGTGGTGGGACCGGATCCGCGCCACCATGCCCCCGTACGACCCCCGGATCACCCCCGCGCGCGGCGTCGGCGTGATCCCCGAGACCGTGCGGACCTGGCCGGGCGCCCTGCGCAGCGCCCACCCCCAGACCTCCTTCGCCGCGCTCGGCCCCCGCGCGCGGGAGATCACCGAGGGCCACGCCCCCGACTGCCGGCTCGGCGAGCGCAGCCCCCTGGCCCGGCTGGAGGAGCTGGGCGCCCGGTCGCTGCTGCTCGGCGCGGGCTACGACTCCTGCACCGCCTTCCACCTCGCCGAGTACCGCATACCCGCGCCCCTCGTACGGGTCGGACGGCCCGCTCCCGGCGGCGGCTGGGAGACCGTGACCGAGGTGTCGATCACCTCGGACCGGTTCGACGAGCTGGGGCACGACTACGAACGGGACCGGCCCGTCGTCCGCGGCACGGTCGGCGCGGCGGAGGCGCGGCTGTTCCCGGTCGCCGACGCCGTGGCCTACGCCGAGCGGTGGCTGCCCCTGCACCGCCCCCGCGAGACGGACTTCCCCCACCCGGACACCTGACCGGCACGCGCGCTCCCTAGACTCTGGAGCCATGCGAAGTGAGCCCGCCGACCCGTCTCCCGACCACCACTCCTCAGGGAGACGCTTCGCGTCAAGCCCGCTCATCGAGGTCCGGGCCCTGGTGAAGCGGTACGGCACGAAGACCGCGGTGAACGGCCTCGACCTGGTGGCCCGGCCGGGCGTGACCGCCGTCCTCGGTCCCAACGGGGCGGGGAAGACGACCACGGTCGAGACCTGCGAGGGGTACCGGAAGCCGGATTCCGGCACGGTGCGCGTCCTGGGCCTCGACCCGGTCCGGGACTCCGCCGAGCTGCGGCCCCGCATCGGCGTGATGCTCCAGTCCGGGGGTGTGTACTCCGGCGCCCGCGCCGACGAGATGCTCCGGCACGTCGCCAGGCTGCACGCGCACCCGCTGGACGTCGACGCCCTCGTCGAACGCCTCGGCCTCGGGTCCTGCGGCCGCACCTCCTACCGCCGGCTCTCCGGCGGCCAGCAGCAGCGTCTCGCGCTCGCCATGGCCGTCGTGGGCCGCCCGGAGCTGGTGTTCCTGGACGAGCCGACCGCCGGACTCGACCCGCAGGCCCGCCGGGCCACCTGGGACCTGGTGCGGGACCTGCGCGCCGACGGCGTGTCGGTGATCCTCACCACGCACCACATGGACGAGGCCGAGCAGCTCGCCGACGACGTCGCGATCATCGACGGCGGCCGGGTGATCGCCCAGGGCTCCCCGGAGGAGCTGTGCAGGGGCGGAGCCGAGAACACGCTGCGCTTCACCGGCCGCCCCGGCCTCGACGTCGGGTCCCTGCTCAAGGCGCTCCCGGCCGACTGCACGGCCGCCGAGCTGACCCCGGGCTCCTACCGGGTCGCCGGCAAGGTCGACCCCCAGCTGCTGGCCACGGTCACCTCCTGGTGCGCCCAGCACGGGGTGATGCCCGACCGGATCTCGGTGGAGCGGCACACGCTGGAGGACGTCTTCCTGGAGCTGACCGGCAAGGAGCTGCGCTCGTGACCACGGCGGGTACGTACACCCCGAAGCCCGGAGCCGCCCCGCTCCCCCGCATGATCGCGGCGCAGGCGGCGCTGGAGACGAAGATGCTGCTGCGCAACGGCGAGCAGCTGCTGCTGACGGTCGTCATCCCGACCCTGCTGCTGGTGCTCTTCAGTTCGGTCGACATCGTGGACACCGGCAAGGGCAAGGCCGTCGACTTCCTCGCCCCCGGCGTCCTGGCGCTGGCCGTGATGTCGACGGCGTTCACGGGGCAGGCGATCGCCACCGGCTTCGAACGCCGCTACGGCGTGCTGAAGCGGCTCGCCTCCTCCCCGCTGCCGCGCTGGGGCCTGATGACCGCGAAGACGGCGTCCGTCCTGGTCACGGAGGTGCTCCAGGTCGTCCTGCTGACCGTCATCGCCTACGCGCTGGGCTGGTCGCCGCACGGCAACCCCGCCACCGTGCTCCTGCTGCTCGTCGCCGGTACGGCCGCCTTCTCCGGGCTCGGCCTGCTGATGGCGGGCACGCTGAAGGCGGAGGCGACGCTGGCCGCCGCCAACCTGGTCTTCCTGCTGCTCCTCGTGGGCGGCGGGGTGATCGTGCCGCTGGAGAAGTTCGGCTCCGCCGGGCAGCACGTGCTCGGTCTGCTCCCCGTCTCCGCCCTCTCGGACGGCCTGCGGGACGTCCTCCAGCACGGCGCGGGCGTGCCCTGGGGCGACCTGGGGATCCTGGGCGTGTGGGCGGTCGTGGGCCTGGCGGCGGCCGGGAGGTTCTTCCGCTGGGAGTGATGCGGGGAGGGCGGGGGCGACGCGGGCGGCGCCGTCCACCGGACCCTCGTGAACGCATGCACAAGCGGCGGCCTACGATGGTGTCGTGCCAAAGCTGACCCGCGCCGACGCCGAAGCGGCCCTGCGCAACCCGCTCGCCTTCATCGCCGACCGCTGGACCCCGGACCCCCGGACCGTCCGCCGGGCGGCCCTCGCCGCGCTCGTGATGTCGGTCGTCATCGTCGTCACCGGTGGCGCCGTCCGCCTCACCGGCTCGGGCCTCGGCTGCCCGACCTGGCCCACCTGCACCGACGACTCGCTGACCACCACCCGGGCCATGGGCTTCCACGGGGTCGTCGAGTTCGGCAACCGCATGCTGACGTACGTGCTGTGCGCGGCCGTCGGCTGGGCGATCATCGCGGCCCGCTCCCGGAAACCCTGGCGGCGCGGCCTGACCCGGCTGGGCTGGGCCCAGTTCTGGGTCGTCATGGGCAACGCGGTGCTCGGCGGCATCGTCGTCCTGGTCGGCCTGAACCCGTACACGGTCGCCGCGCACTTCCTGCTCTCCACGGCCCTGATCGCCATCGCCACGGTGATGTGGCAGCGCACCCGGGAGGGCGACGGGGCGCCGCGTCCGCTGGTCGGCAAGGCGGTGCAGCAGCTGGTGTGGTTCCTGGTGGCCGCGTCCGTGCTGCTCATCGCGGTCGGCACGGTGGTGACCGGGGCCGGCCCGCACGCCGGCGACTCCAGCGAGGTCGAGCGCATCCCGATCGACTGGGAGACGGTCTCCAAGCTGCACGCGGTGCTCGCCTGGATCGTGGTGACGCTGACGTTCGCCCTGTGGTTCGTCCTGAAGGCGGTCGACGCGCCGAAGGCCCCACTGGCCCGGACGCGTGAGCTGTTCGTCATCCTGCTGGCCCAGGGGACCGTGGGCTACGTCCAGTACTTCACCCACCTTCCGGAGGCGCTGGTGGCCGCGCACATGCTCGGCTCCACGGTGATGTGGATCTGGGTCCTGCGCGTCCTGCTCTCGCTGCGCGAGCGCCCGGAGAGCGGCCTGGTCCTGCCGGACCCGTCGGCCGGCGTACCGGTCGGCACGCGCGCGTGAGTCACCGCGAGGCCTCGACCACGCGCGCGTGAGTCACCCCGACGCCGCGACGAGGGCGTCGATCGCCGGCCCGAGATAGGCGCGGGTCAGCTCGGCGCGCCGGGTGAGCCAGGCGGTGGAGGCCGGGTCCGGGGTGCCGTACCGGCGGCGGGTGACGTCCTCGACGACCTCCGCCGGAGCCCCCAGTGCCGTCAGCTCGTTCAGGGCCTCCCGCTTGGAGACCAGGCGGCCGTCGCGGAGGGTCACCGTGGCCCGGGCGAAGGTCAGCAGGCCCAGGTCCACCCAGACGTCCTGCCGCCACAGCCGCGCCCTGTCCACCGCCGGGCGCCAGAAGTCCCGCTGGTCACGGACGACGAAGTCGGCCAGCTGCCGGTCCGGCACCGCCGGGAGCAGTGCGGCCGGGGTCTCGCCGTACAGCACGCGTCCGAATGCGATGAGCTCGCGCCGGGTGACGGGGGTGACCGGGCGGCGCATCAGCCGTCCGTGCGCCCAGGTGAGGTGCGAGCGGTCCACGTCGTCCAGGGTGGCCGGTGTGACGTAGGTGCAGTGGAGCTTCGCCGCGAGCGGCTCCCCGCGCAGCCGCCGGTGCGTCCCGGCCAGCCGTCGTACGGTCCCCAGGGTCACGGGGCCGCCGCCGGCCAGTGAGCCGTGCGCCCACAGGGCCCGGGGACGCAGGGGCAGCAGGGCGTGCAGGAACCCGTCGAGCAGGGCCGTGGTCGTCATCGGCCCAGTCTGCGCGGCTCAGCCCAGCCCGTACACCCGGCGGGCGTTGTCCGCCGCGATCAGGCGGGCCACCCGCTGGGCGTCCTCCGGGGACCAGGCACCCTCGGCGACCCAGCTGCCCAGTACCCGGCCGAGGGCCTCGCGGAAGAGGCGGGCGCCGACGACGTGCAGTTCGGGCAGGCCCTGCGCGCCGGTGGAGAAGAGGATCTTGCCGAAGGGGGCCAGCTCAAGGATCTCGGCGAGGACCGTGGCCGCGCGGGCGCCGGTGCGGACGAGTGCGGCGCCCGCGTCGGCGTAGACGTGCGGGAAGACGCCGGCCAGGTGGGCGGCGTGGCGGTGGTACGGATAGCCGTGCAGCAGGATCAGGTCGGTGCCGAGGCCGGCGGTGGCCCGGACGAAGTCCGTCAGCAGCACCGGGTCCGTGCGGTCGATGCGGGAGCCGGGCTCGCCGAGGCCCGCGTGCAGCTGCAGGGGCAGCCCCGAGGCGACGGCGATCCACAGCAGGTGTCTGAGCAGGACGGGGTCCGTGAGCGCGCCGCCGACCCGCCGCCCGGCCAGCCAGCGGCCCGCCGCCCCTCGCGCCTCCCCCGGTCCCGGCGGCTCGGGGGCGAGCGCCAGTCCGTGCCGGAGACCCGCGACGGAGGTGAAGGCGACGGCGGTCGCCGCGGCCCCGTGCACCGACTCGGCGAGGTTGGCCAGAAAGGACTCGACGGTGCCGGAGGTGTCGGCGACCTGCTCGGCGAGCAGCTCCAGCCGGACGATCTCCCGGGCCTCGGCGTCGCCCGCTCCGGCCAGCTCGGCGGGGCCGGTGAGGTCGCCGGGCAGGCCGGTGTCGACCAGGTACGTCGTGATGCCGCTGCCGCGCAGCAGTCTGCGGCCCGACTCCAGCACGCCCAGTTCCCGGCGCCGGGCCAGGTAGCGGGCGGGCGGGCAGTGGGGTTCCAGGCCGAGCAGGGGCGGGCACCAGCGCCGTACGGCGAAGCCGGTCTGGGTGTCGAAGAGGGTGGTGCCGGGGGCGGGCGGCCCCTCGGTGCGCGCCAGCTGGGCCTCGAAGGTGCCGAGGCCCAGTTCCGTCCGCAGTACGCCGTGGCAGTACTGGTCCACGAGGGACGGCGTTTCGATCATCCGGGCTCCCCCGTGAGGACGCGCTGTGCTGCCTTACCCGTCCTAACGGGTGAACCGGGTTCAGGTGGCGGCAGCCGACCGAAAGGGGCGCCCGGCCGCCGATCGCGTTCCGGCCACTCGATCGCGTTCCGGCCGGCGATCCTCTGCCCGGCCACCCGATCGCGTTCCGGCCGCCGATCCCGCGCCCAACCACCCGATCGCGTTTCCGGCCGCCGGTCCCGCGTCAGCCGCCGATCTGGATACCGGCCATCCGCTTCCACTCGTACGGCCCGGTCGTCACCTTCGCCGCGAACTCGCCGTCGAAGGACTCGTGGGCCGTGATGCCCGCCTTCTCGACGGCCTTCCCGGCGATCTCGTACGTGGGGGCCACCAGGTCGCCCCAGCCGCCGTCCTCGCCGACGAGGACGATACGGGCGCCGCGCCGGCCGATGTGGGCCACCTGGCCCTCGGCGCCGCCGTGGGCCTTGGAGAAGGCGCTGATCTCCCGGGCGAGCCTGGCCACCGTGCGCTCGGCCCTCGCGTCAACCTGCTGCGTGTCTGCCATGGCCAGGATGCTACCGACGAGTAGATCGACTGGCGAGAGCGGGCGCCTGTGACATGCGTCAGCGCAGGAAGGGATCCACCGCGATCGCCACGAACAGCAGCGACACATAGGTGATCGACCAGTGGAACAGCCGCATCTCCTTCAGCTTCCCACCCGTGACCTCGGCCTTGGCCCGGTTCTGGAGCGCGTGCGCCTCCCACAGCCACCATCCGCCGGCGGCCAGTGCGACGGCCGTGTAGAACCAGCCGGTGTAGCCGAGGGGCGTGAGGAGCAGGGAGACGGCGACCATGACCCAGCTGTAGAGGACGATCTGCCGGGCCACGACCTTGTTGGAGGCGATGACCGGCAGCATCGGCACGCCCACGCGCGCGTAGTCGTCCTTCACCTTCATGGACAGCGGCCAGTAGTGCGGCGGGGTCCAGAAGAAGATCACCATGAACAGGACGACCGGCGCCCAGGAGAGCGAGTCCGTCACCGCCGACCAGCCGATGAGCACGGGCATGCAGCCCGCGATGCCGCCCCACACGATGTTCTGCGACGTACGCCGCTTGAGGATCATCGTGTAGACGACGACGTAGAAGAGGAGCGCGCCGAGGGAGAGCCAGGCGCTCAGCCAGTTGACCGTGAGGCCGAACAGCAGCGTCGAGACGACGGCCAGGGAGATGCCGAAGACCAGGCACTCGCGCGGGCTGACCATGCCGGTCACCAGGGGCCGCTGCGAGGTGCGGTCCATCAGGGCGTCGATGTCCCGGTCGATGTACATGTTCAGCGCGTTGGCGCCGCCCGCGGACAGGTAGCCGCCGACGCAGGTCAGCAGGACCAGCGTCAGGTCGGGCACGCCCTGCTGGGCGAGGAACATGACCGGAACGGTGGTGATGAGCAGCAGCTCGATGATCCGCGGCTTGGTCAGCGCCACGAACGCCTTGACACGGGCCCCGAACGGCCGGTGAACCGGGCTTTGGCTCGCACCGAGCGCACCCGCTGGACGGGATTCGACGGCCGTCACGCACACCCCTGACAGAGACATCCCAGCAAGCCCCCCCGTGTGAAGTGGCGGTAAAGGCTCGCGCGTACCACGCCACTTTAGACGTTGCCCATACCCCGCCCTTCGCGGGGGTGGGGTCGTGTTGGCGGCGCCCGGGAGGAGGGGCCCCATAAGAGGGGACCGGGCACTCGATTGAGCGCTCAGATGACCGGCTCCGTATTCATGTGCCACACCGCGTTCCGGCCAGTCGGGAGGCGGATCGCACGGAGTCCCGGCAGTCTGGAAACACTCGAAAAAACGCACGTCTTGACGGGGGTAGGCTCGACAACGGCCGGTGGGCGCCCAGCACGCCGGCGGCCGGGGGGCCCATGCCCCGACGACCGGCGACCGACATGTGGAGAGGAGCCCTGACCCAGGGTGAGCACCAAGCCGACCACCACAGACCTTGAGTGGACCGAGCTGGACCAGCGGGCCGTGGACACCGCCCGTGTCCTGGCCGCAGACGCCGTACAGAAGGTCGGCAACGGCCATCCCGGTACGGCGATGAGCCTGGCCCCGGCCGCCTACACCCTCTTCCAGAAGGTGATGCGGCACGACCCGGCCGACCCCGAGTGGACCGGCCGCGACCGTTTCGTGCTGTCCGCCGGTCACTCGTCCCTGACCCTCTACACCCAGCTGTACCTGGCCGGCTTCGGCCTGGAGCTGGACGATCTGAAGGCGTTCCGGACGTGGGGTTCGAAGACCCCCGGTCACCCGGAGTACGGGCACACCAAGGGCGTCGAGACCACCACGGGCCCGCTGGGCCAGGGTGTGGCCAACGCGGTGGGCATGGCGATGGCCGCCCGCTACGAGCGCGGTCTGTTCGACCCGGAGGCCCCGGCCGGCGAGTCGCCCTTCGACCACTACATCTACTGCATCGCCGGTGACGGCTGCCTGCAGGAGGGCATCTCCGCCGAGGCGTCCTCGCTGGCCGGCCACCAGAAGCTCGGCAACCTGGTCCTGCTGTGGGACGACAACCACATCTCGATCGAGGGCGACACCGAGACGGCCGTCTCCGAGGACACGGTCAAGCGGTACGAGGCCTACGGCTGGCACGTGCAGCGCGTGGAGGCCCAGGAGAACGGCGACCTGGACCCGGCGGCGATCTTCGCCGCGATCCAGGAGGCGAAGCGGGTCACGGACCGGCCGTCCTTCATCGCGATGCGCTCGATCATCGCCTGGCCGGCCCCGAACGCGCAGAACACCGAGGCCGCGCACGGGTCGGCGCTGGGCGACGAGGAGGTCGCGGCCACCAAGCGCGTCCTCGGCTTCGACCCCGAGAAGTCCTTCGAGGTGGCCGACGAGGTCATCGCCCACACCCGCAAGGCGCTGGAGCGGGGAGCCGAGGCGAAGGCCGAGTGGGAGAAGTCCCTCCAGGTGTGGCGCGAGGCCAACCCGGAGCGGGCCGCCGAGTTCGACCGGATCAGCAAGGGCGAGCTGCCCACCGGCTGGGAGGAGAAGCTCCCGGTCTTCGAGCCCGGCAAGGCCGTCGCGACGCGTGCCGCGTCCGGCAAGGTGCTGCAGGCGCTCGGCGCGGTGGTCCCCGAGCTGTGGGGCGGCTCCGCCGACCTCGCCGGGTCGAACAACACGACCATCGACAAGGACAGCTCCTTCCTGCCCGCGGGCAACCCGCTGCCGGAGGCCGACCCGTACGGCCGCACGATCCACTTCGGCATCCGCGAGCACTCGATGGGCGCGGAGCTGAACGGCATCACCCTGCACGGCAACACCCGCGTCTACGGCGGCACCTTCCTCGTCTTCTCCGACTACATGCGCAACGCCGTGCGCCTGTCGGCCCTGATGCACCTGCCGGTGACGTACGTGTGGACGCACGACTCCATCGGCCTCGGTGAGGACGGCCCCACCCACCAGCCGGTCGAGCACCTGGCCTCGCTGCGCGCGATCCCGGGTCTGAACATCGTCCGCCCGGCGGACGCCAACGAGACCGCGATCGCCTGGCGCGAGATCCTCAGGCGCTGGACGAAGGAGTTCGGCAAGGGCCAGCCGCACGGCCTCGCGCTCACCCGTCAGGGCGTGCCGACGTACGAGCCGAACGAGGACGCGGCCAAGGGCGGCTACGTCCTGTTCGAGGCGGAGGGCGGCGAGCCGCAGGTGATCCTGATCGCCACCGGTTCCGAGGTGCACGTCGCCGTCGAGGCGCGCGAGCGGCTCCAGGCCGAGGGCGTTCCCGCGCGCGTCGTCTCGATGCCGTCCGTGGAGTGGTTCGAGCAGCAGGACCAGGGGTACCGGGACTCCGTACTGCCGCCGTCCGTGAAGGCTCGCGTCGCCGTCGAAGCGGGCGTCGGCCTGACATGGCACAAGTACGTGGGGGACGCCGGCCGCATCGTTTCCCTGGAGCACTTCGGTGCTTCCGCCGATGCCAAGGTGCTCTTCAAGGAGTTCGGCTTCACCGCGGAGAACGTGGCCGCGAAGGCGCGGGAATCCCTCGCCGACGCCCAGCGCTGACGCTCACATACGACACGTAGGAGATGTAATTCCATGACAGACGCACTCAAGCGCCTCTCCGAGGAAGGCGTCGCGATCTGGCTGGACGACCTGTCGCGCAAGCGGATCACGTCCGGCAACCTCGCCGAGCTGATCGACCAGCAGCACGTCGTGGGCGTCACCACCAACCCGACGATCTTCCAGAAGGCGATCTCCCAGGGCGACGGCTACGACCAGCAGCTGTCGGACCTCGCCGCCCGCAAGGTCACCGTCGAAGAGGCCATCCGCATGATCACGACGGCGGACGTCCGTGACGCCGCCGACATCCTGCGCCCGGTCTTCGACGCCACCCACGGCCAGGACGGCCGGGTGTCCATCGAGGTCGACCCGCGCCTCGCGCACAACGAGCACGCCACCGTCGCCGAGGCCAAGCAGCTGGCCTGGCTGGTGGACCGCCCGAACACCCTCATCAAGATCCCGGCCACCATGGCGGGCATCCCGGCGATCAGCGAGGTCATCGGCCTCGGCATCAGCGTCAACGTCACGCTGATCTTCTCGCTGGAGCGCTACCGCGCGGTCATGGACGCCTACCTCAGCGGTCTGGAGAAGGCCAAGGAGCGCGGCCTGGACCTGTCCAAGATCCACTCCGTGGCGTCCTTCTTCGTGTCCCGCGTGGACACCGAGATCGACAAGCGGCTGGACGGCATCGGCACCGACGAGGCCAAGGCGCTGCGCGGCAAGGCCGCCGTCGCCAACGCCCGGCTCGCCTACCAGGCGTACGAGGAGGTCTTCTCCTCGGACCGCTGGAGCGCGCTGGAGAACGCGGGCGCCAACAAGCAGCGTCCGCTGTGGGCGTCGACCGGCGTGAAGGACCCGGCGTACCCGGACACCCTGTACGTCACCGAGCTGGTCGCCCCGAACACGGTCAACACCATGCCGGAGGCCACCCTGGAGGCCACCGACGACCACGGTGAGATCACCGGCGACACCATCGCCGGCACCTACGAGCAGGCCCGTGCCGACCTCGACGCGCTGGAGAAGCTCGGCATCGCCTACGACGACGTCGTGCAGGTGCTGGAGGAGGAGGGCGTCGAGAAGTTCGAGGCGTCCTGGAACGACCTGCTCAAGTCCACTCAGGCGGAGCTCGAACGCCTCGCCCCTTCGGAGGGCTGAGTTGTCACCCGTTTCCGGTTCCGGGGCGAACCCGCTTCGTGACCCGGCCGACCGACGGCTCCCGCGCATCGCGGGGCCGTCGGGCCTGGTCATCTTCGGCGTCACGGGCGACCTGTCGCGCAAGAAGCTGATGCCGGCCGTCTACGACCTCGCCAACCGGGGTCTGCTGCCGCCGGGGTTCTCGCTGGTGGGCTTCGCCCGCCGCGACTGGGAGCACGAGGACTTCGCCCAGGTCGTGCACGACGCGGTGAAGGAGCACTCGCGCACTCCGTTCCGTGAGGAGGTCTGGCAGCAGCTCATCCAGGGGATGCGCTTCGTCCAGGGCACCTTCGACGACGACGAGGCGTTCGAGCGGCTGCGCGCCACCATCGAGGAGTTGGACAAGGCACAGGGCACGGGCGGCAACTTCGCCTTCTACCTGTCGGTGCCGCCGCGCTCCTTCCCGGTGGTCATCCAGCAGCTGAAGAAGCACGGCCTCGCCGACCAGAGCAGCGGTTCCTGGCGGCGCGCGGTCATCGAGAAGCCGTTCGGCCACGACCTCGCGTCGGCCGAGGAGCTGAACAAGGTCGTGCACGAGGTGTTCGAGCCGGACCAGGTGTTCCGGATCGACCACTACCTCGGCAAGGAGACCGTCCAGAACATCCTGGCGCTGCGCTTCGCCAACACGATGTTCGAGCCGATCTGGAACCGGTCCTTCGTGGACCACGTGCAGATCACGATGGCCGAGGACATCGGCATCGGCGGTCGGGCCGGCTACTACGACGGCATCGGCGCCGCCCGGGACGTCATCCAGAACCACCTGCTCCAGCTCATGGCGCTCACCGCCATGGAGGAGCCGGCCTCCTTCGACGCGGACGCGCTGGCCGCGGAGAAGGAGAAGGTGCTCGGCGCCGTCCGGCTGCCGAAGGACCTGGGCGCCAACACCGTGCGCGGGCAGTACGCGGCGGGCTGGCAGGGCGGCGAGAAGGTCATCGGCTACCTCGAAGAGGAGGGCATCGACCCGAAGTCGAAGACCGACACCTACGCCGCGGTCAAGCTGGAGATCGACAACCGCCGCTGGGCGGGCGTCCCCTTCTACCTGCGCACCGGCAAGCGCCTCGGCCGCCGTGTCACCGAGATCGCGGTCGTCTTCCAGCGGGCCCCGCACTCCCCGTTCGACACCACGGCCACCGAGGAGCTGGGCCAGAACGCGATCGTCATCCGGGTCCAGCCGGACGAGGGCGTCACGGTCCGCTTCGGTTCCAAGGTGCCGGGCACCTCGATGGAGATCCGGGACGTCTCCATGGACTTCGCCTACGGCGAGTCGTTCACGGAGTCCAGCCCGGAGGCGTACGAACGCCTCATCCTCGACGTGCTGCTCGGCGACGCCAACCTCTTCCCGCGCACGGAGGAGGTCGAGCTGTCCTGGAAGATCCTCGACCCGATCGAGGAGCACTGGGACAAGCACGGCAGGCCCGCGCAGTACAAGTCGGGCACCTGGGGTCCCGTGGAGGCGGACGAGATGCTCGCACGAGACGGACGGAGCTGGCGCCGGCCATGAAGATAGACCTGACCGACACCACCGCCGGCGAGATCAACAAGGCGCTCGTGCAGGGCCGCCGCGCCATCGGCACACCCGCCGTCGGCATGGTCCTCACCCTCGTCATCGTCACCGACGAGGAGAACGCCTACGACGCCCTGAAGGCCGCCAACGACGCCTCGCGCGAGCACCCCTCGCGCACGCTCGTGGTGATCAAGCGGGTATCCCGCTCCCCGCGCGACCGTACGACCTCGCGTCTGGACGCCGAGGTGCGGGTGGGCGCGGACGCGGGCACCGGCGAGACGGTCGTCCTGCGGCTGTACGGCGAGGTGGTCGACCACGCCGACTCGGTGGTCCTGCCGCTGCTGCTGCCGGACGCCCCGGTGGTCGTGTGGTGGCCGGTGAACGCCCCGCTCGACCCGGCGAAGGACCCGCTGGGCGCGCTCGCCCAGCGCCGGGTCACCGACAGCTACGCCTCCGAGCAGCCGGTGCGGGAGCTGTCCGCCCGTGCCGCTGCCTACACGCCCGGCGACACCGATCTGTCCTGGACGAGGATCACGCCGTGGCGTTCCATGCTCGCGGCGGCACTCGACCAGGTCACCTGTGAGGTGCAGGCCGTCGAGGTCGAGGGCGAGGAGTTCAACCCGAGCTGCGAGCTGCTGGCGATGTGGCTCGCGGACCGGCTGGACGTGCCGGTGAAGCGGTCGCTGTCGTCGGGCCCCGGTCTGACGGCGGTCCGCATGGACACCAGCCAGGGCCCGATCACACTGGACCGGGCCGACGGCTCGCTGGCCACGCTGACCATCGAGGGCCAGCCGGCCCGCGCGGTGGCGCTGAAGCGGCGGGACACCGCCGAGCTGATCGCGGAGGAGCTGCGCCGGCTGGACCCGGACGACACCTACGCGTCGGCGCTGCGCTTCGGCGTGGAGCGGCTGGACACCGTTCCGCAGCAGACGTCCGGGGCCCCGGCCGAACCGGTCGCGGAACCGGAACCGGTCGGGGAAGCGGCCAAGGCCCCCGCCAAGAAGGCGGCGGCCAAGACCGCGAAGAAGGCACCGGCGAGGAAGGCGGCGGCGAAGTGAGCACTCCGCAGCTGGTCGTCCACCGCGACAAGGAGCTGATGGCGCAGGCCGCCGCGGCCCGACTGATCACGAAGATCGTGGACGCGCAGGCCTCCCGGGGCACCGCGTCCGTGGTCCTCACGGGCGGCCGCAACGGCAACGGCCTGCTGGCCGCGCTGGCGGCGGCCCCCGCCCGGGACGCCGTCGACTGGGCTCGCCTCGACCTGTGGTGGGGCGACGAGCGCTACCTCCCCGAGGGCGACCCCGAGCGCAATGTCACGCAGGCCCGCGAGGCGCTGCTGGACTCCGTGCCGCTGGACCCGGAGCGCGTGCACGCCATGCCCGCCTCCGACGGGCCGTACGGCGCGGACGTCGAGGCGGCGGCCGAGGCGTACGCGGCGGAGCTGGCGAAGGCGGCCGGCCCCGAGAACCACGGCGCGGTGCCGACCTTCGACGTCCTGATGCTGGGCGTCGGCCCGGACACCCACGTGGCCTCGCTCTTCCCCGAGCTGCCCGCGGTCCGGGAGACGGAGCGCACGGTGGTCGGCGTCCACGGCGCCCCCAAGCCCCCGCCGACCCGGATCTCCCTCACCCTCCCGGCGATCCGCGCGGCCCGCGAGGTCTGGCTCCTCGCGGCCGGCGAGGACAAGGCGGAGGCGGCGGCCATCGCCCTGTCGGGCGCGGGCGAGATCCAGGCCCCGGCGGCGGGCGCCTACGGCCGTTCCCGCACCCTGTGGCTGCTGGACTCGGCTGCGGCTTCCCAGCTGCCGAGGTCGCTGTATCCGCCGGCGTCCGCGTGACGTCCGGATCCGTGTAGTCGCGGCGGGGGTTTCGGCCCCCGCCGCTTCTATTTGACCGATCCCGCCATCACGCCCTGCACGAAGTGCCGCTGGAAGGCGAAGAACACCACCACGGGCACGATCAGGGACAGGAACGCGCCCGGGGCCAGGACGTCGATGTTGCTGCCGAACTGGCGGATCTGGGACTGGAGTTGCACGGTCAGCGGTTGGGACGAGCTGTCCGCGAAGAGCAGGGCGACCAGCATGTCGTTCCAGACCCACAGGAACTGGAAGATGGCGAGCGAGGCGATCGCCGGGCGGCCCACCGGCAGGACGAGGCGGGTGAAGATGCGCCACTCGCTGCCGCCGTCCATCCGGGCCGCCTCCAGCATCTCCTTCGGTATGTCCGCGAAGTAGTTGCGGAGCAGGAAGACGGCGAAGGGCAGGCCGTAGGCGACGTGGAAGAGGACGACCCCGGGGATCGTGCCGAACAGGCCCAGCGCGCCGAAGAGTTTGGCGACGGGCAGCAGACCGATCTGCACCGGCACCACCAACAGGGCCACCACCAGCAGGAACAGGGGTTCGCGGAGCGGGAAGTCCAGCCAGGCGAAGGCGTATCCGGCCAGGGCCGCGAGGACGACGACCAGGGTGGTGGCCGGCACCGAGATCAGCACGGTGTTCCAGAAGGCCTGCGTGATGCCCGCGTTCTTCAGCAGCGCCGTGTAGTTGTCGAAGGACAGCTGACCGGGGGCGGCCAGCGCCGTCCACCAGCCGCCCTTGGCGGTGTCCTGGGCCGAGCGGAGGGAGGAAACGAACAGGCCCGCCAGCGGGGTCAGCCAGACCAGGCCGATCACCACCAGGAACGCCTGCACCAGGGCGCTGCCCAGGCCTCTCCTGATCGCGTTCATCGCTGACTCCTCATCGTTGGCTGTTGCGGAAGCGGCGGACGTTGAAGACCATCGCGGGGATCACCAGCAGCAGCAGGAGCACGCCGAGGGCGCTGCCGAGGCCCTGGTCGTTGCCGCCGCCGAAGGAGACCAGCCACATCTGGGTGGCGAGGACGGTGGCGTCCTCCTGCACCGGTCCCGGCGCGATGATGTAGACGAGGTCGAAGACCTTCATCACGTTGATCACGAGGGTCACGAAGACCACGGTGAGGACGGGCGCGAGCAGCGGAACGGTGATCCGGCGGAAGATCTGCCACTCGTTGGCGCCGTCCATCCGGGCGGCCTCCAGGGCGTCACGCGGGAGCGTGGAGAGGCCCGCGCCGATCAGGACCATCGCGAAGCCGGTCCAGATCCACAGGTAGGCGCCGATGATCGCCGGGGTGACGAGGGTCGGGCCGAGCCAGGAGACGCCCTGGTACGGCGTGGCGAAGTTCGACCTCGGGAGCTTCACCGTGTAGGAGCCGTCGTGCAGTCCGGTGAAGCGGAAGGAGCCGTCGGCGGCGGTCGTCGTGCTCGCGACCGTCTTTCCGCCGCGCAGCGCCTCGACCTCCATGCCGGGCAGGCCGCTCTCCCTGGGGTCGACCCTGCCCTGCTTTCCTCCCCCGCCCGGGGTGAAGTCCAGGTAGACGACACCGCGCAGTTCGCCGGGTCCGGCCGTGTGCGGGGCCGGTGCGGCGGGCTCGGCCCGGGCGGGCAGGTCCTTGGGCAGGACGCCGACCATGGGGAGCGTGACCGGTCCTCCCGGGTGAGCGGTCGTACGGTAGGAGCCGTCCGGGTCCTGGGTGAGCAGTCCGGTGCGGCCGCGGGCCGTCGGGTAGGTCGACGTGCCCTGGAAGGCGTCGTGGACGGAGACGACGGCCGCGTTCAGCACGCCCTTGTCGGGGTCCTCGTCGTAGGCGAGCCGGAAGATGATGCCGGCGGCGAGGAAGGACACCGCCATGGGCATGAAGAGGAGCAGTTTGAAGGCGGTCGCCCAGCGGACCTTCTCCACCAGGACGGCCAGGATCAGGCCGAGTCCGGTGAGCAGGGCGGGGGCGACGACGACCCAGATGGTGGTGTTGCGGATGGCCTTCAGGGTGGCCGGGTCGCGGAACATCTCGGTGTAGTTGTCGCCGCCGACGAACCGGGTGCCGGAGGCGTCGAAGAAGCTGCGGCCGACGGAGAACAGCACCGGGTAGACGACGAGCGCGCCGAGCAGGAGCAGCGCGGGGAAGACGAAGAGCAGGGCGATCAGCCGGCCGCGCCGCCGGCCGCGGCGCGCGGGCGCCGGGCCGGCGGCGGCCCGCGGGCCCGCCTGCCGCTTCGAAACAGTGGTGGCGGTCATGGTGTGCTGCCGCTCTCAGTCCTGGTAGGCCTTGGCCGCCGCGGCTTCGAGCTTCGCCGCGGTGCCCTTCGGGTCCGACGGGTCGCGCAGGAAGTCCTGGAGCAGTTTCCACTCGCCGGTTCCCTTGGTGCCGCCGAAGGCCGCCGGGGCCTGGTCCGACATGTCGAAGCGGACCGAGTCGCCGGCGCCGACGAGGGACTTGGCGGTGGCACGGGTGACGTCCTCGCCGTATGAGGCGAGGTCGAGCTTCCTGTTCGGGGACAGGAAGCCGCCGGCCTTCGCCCAGACGGCCGCGGCCTCGGGGGTGGCCAGGTACTCCAGGAGTTTCATGCCGGCCTTGGCGTTCTTGCCGTCCTTGAGGACGACGGCCGCGTCACCGCCGCTGACCACGGGGGCGGTGCCGCCGTCGACCGCGGGGAAGGGGAAGAAGTCCGCGTCCTTGCCGATGGCCTTGCCGAACTGGTCGTGCGCGACACCGGCGACGAAGTCGCCCTCGTAGACCATGCCGGCCTTCGGTTCGGGGCCGAACACCTTCTCCACCGATCCGGGAAAGTCGGTGTTCAGGGCCTCCTTCTGGCCGCCGGCGACGAGCTGCTTGTCCTTGAAGAGCTTGCCGAGGGTGGTGAGCGCCTTCACCACCGTGGGGTCGGTCCACTTGAGCTTGTGGGTGGCCAGGGCGTCGTACTTCTCGGGGCCGGCCTGGGAGAGGTAGACGTTCTCGAACCAGTCGGTCAGGGTCCAGCCGTCCTGTCCGGCGACCGCGAAGGCGGCGAGGCCGGAGTCGGAGACGGTGTGCCCGGCCTTGAGCAGCTCGTCGTACGTCTTCGGGGGCTTGACCCCGGCCTGGGCGAGGGCGTCGGGGCTGTACCAGACCGTGGACTTGTGGGCGGCCTTGAAGTAGAGGCCGTAGAGGGTGCCGTCGACGCTGCCGTACTTCTTCCAGACGGGCGCGTAGTCGGCGTCGACGGTCTGCCGGGCGGTCGGCGAGAGCGGCTTGAGCCAGCCCTTCTTCGCGAACTGCTGCAGGACGCCGACCTGCGGGACCATCACGACGTCGGGCGCGTTGCCGCCCTCGATCTTGCTGCCGACGACCGTGGAGACGTTGTCGCCGGTGGACACGAACCGGGTCGTGGCGCCGGTCTTCTCGGTGAAGGCGTCCAGCACCTTCTGGAAGTTCTTCTGCTCGCTGCCGGACCAGACGCCGGCCACGGTGACGGTCTGGCCGCTGAGCGCCTTGTCGCCGCCGCCCGCGGAGACCTCTCCGCCGCCGCAGGCGGTGGCGGAGAGGGCGAGGACGAGGGCGGTGCAGCCGGTGAGCAGGGTCGTACGTCGTCGCATCATCGTTGACGGACCTTTCAGTCGGGAGGGGTGATCAGAGGTCGTTCAGCCACCAGGCCGCGGTGGCGCCGGGCAGGACGCCGGGCGGGCAGGGGCCGCTGGAGAGCAGGGGGGTGCCGGAGACGGGCGCGGGGGCGCCCGCCGTACCGAAGTTGACGGCGCAGACCAGGCCGTCGCCGCGGGTGAAGGCGAGGACGCCCGGCGGACTGTCCAGCCACTCCAGCGGGCCCTCGCCCAACTGCGGCAGGGACTTGCGCAGTTGGAGGCCGTCCCGGTACAGGTGCCAGAAGGAGCGGGTGTCGGCGAGGGCACGGTCGGTGGCGTACTCGGCGAAGTAGTCGGGCTGCGGCAGCCAGGGTTTGGCGCCCTCCGCTCCGGAGGTGAAGCCGAACGGGGAGGCCTGCCCGGACCAGGGCAGCGGGACCCGGCAGCCGTCGCGGATCCGGGCGCGGCTCCCGGTGCGCCGGAAGATCGGATCGGTGAGGACGTCGTCGGGCAGGTCGACGACCTCGGGCAGACCCAGCTCCTCGCCCTGGTAGATGTACGCGGCTCCGGGCAGCGCCAGCATCAGCAGCGCGGCGGCGCGGGCGCGGGCGGCGCCGAGACCGCTGCCGCCGGGGGCCGGTTCTCCGTAGCGGGTGACGGTGCGGACCTGGTCGTGGTTGTTGAGGACCCAGGTGACCGTGGAGCCGGTGCCGGCGATGTCCTCCATGGCCTCGGAGATGACCTTGCGGAAGGCGTCGGCGTCCCAGGGGGCGCCGAGCAGGTCGAAGAAGAAGGCCTGGTGGAGTTCGTCGGGGCGGACGTACAGCGCGTGTTCGCGGGCGGTGGGGACGGAGACCTCGCCGACGAGCAGGCGCTCGCGGCCGTCCCCGGCGCCGTACTCCTCGCAGATGGCGCGCCAGCGGCGCCACACCTCGTGCACCTCCGGCTGGTTCCAGGCGAGCGGGTTGACCGAGTCGCGGGTGCGGGCGTCGGCCTCCGGGTCGTCTGAGTCGGGCAGGTCCGGGTGCTTGAAGAGGCCGGCGGCGACGTCGATGCGGAAGCCGTCCACGCCCCGGTCCAGCCAGAACCGCAGGACGCGGTCGAACTCGTCGGGGATCTCGGGGTTGCGCCAGTTCCAGTCGGGCTGCTCGGGCGTGAACATGTGCAGGTACCACTGGCCGTCGGCGACCCTGGTCCAGGCCGGGCCGCCGAACATGGCGTGCCAGTTGTTGGGCGGCTCGCCGCCGTCGGGGCCGCGGCCGTCGGCGAAGTGGAAGCGGGCGCGGGACGGGCTGCCGGGCTCGCTCTCCAGCGCCTCGCGGAACCACGGGTGCTCGCTGGAACAGTGGTTGGGGACGATGTCGAGCAGCACCTTGACGCCGAGCCGCCGGGCCGCCGCCATCAGCAGGTCGAACTCGGCGAGATCGCCGAAGACCGGGTCGACGTCGCGGTAGTCGGCCACGTCGTAGCCGTGGTCGTGCTGCGGCGAGGGGTAGAAGGGGCTCAGCCAGATCCCGTCGACGCCGAGCTTCTTCAGGTACGGCAGTCCGGCCCGGACGCCCGCGAGATCACCGATGCCGTCGCCGGTGCTGTCCAGGAAGCTACGGACGTAGACCTGGTAGATCACGGCGTCCCGCCACCAGTGGTGCGTACTCAACATGCATGCATGTTAGGTAGGCGTGTCGCGACCGTGTCAACGAAAAGAACAGCGGTTACCGGGGAGTTGGGGTGACAAACAGGATGCTAACAGGACATCCGCACGCCAGTTGAGATATCAGCGTTACCTAACAAGTAACTAGCGAAGTAGCCGACGGCCGTCTATCGGCGGGCGATGGCGTCGAGTTCGCGCGCCAGCCGGCGCACGGCCTGCCCGGGCGTCTGGCGCCCGGTGAGCGCGTCCTGCACGACCGCCTGCACGGCCAGGCTGACCTGGTCGTAGTGCGGGCTCTTGGGGCGCGGCCGGGCGGTGAGGACGGCCGTACGCAGGGTCGCCAGGTACGGGAACCGCCTGGTCAGCACGGGGTCTTCGTACAGCGAGGCGCGCACGGGCGGCAGCGCGCCCCGGGTGAGCACCTGGCGCTGCACGGGCGCGCTGGTGAGGTAGGCGATCAGGCGCGCGGCGGAGTCCGGGTGCCGGGCACGGGCGTTGACCGCGAGATTGGACCCGCCGAGGACACTGGTCCCCGGGCCGTGGGGGCCCGGCAGCGGCACGGCGCCGATCTTCCCGGCGACCTTCGAGCCCGCCTCCGAGGCGACGGCGTAGGCATAGGGCCAGTTGCGCAGGAAGAGCAGCCTGCCGTCCTGGAAGGCCTGTTTGGACTCCTCCTCCTTGTACGTCAGCGCCCGCCTCGGGATCCAGCCCTCGCGGATGCCCCGGGCGAGAAAGCCGATGCCCTCGCGGGCCGCGGCCGAGTCGACGGTGACCCGGGTGCCCTCACCGCCGAGGATGGTGCCGCCCGCCGAGTACACCGCCTCGGCCGCGTTCACGGTGAGGCCCTCGTACGGGAGGAACTGGCCCGCGTACCCGTCGAGTCCGTACTTCGGCGCGAGGGTCTTCGCGTCGCGCTCCAGCTCGGCCCAGGTGTGCGGAGGAGACACACCTTCCTTGTCGAGAATGTCCTTGCGATACAGGAGGAGTCCGGCGTTCGTGACATACGGGACCGCGTACAACCGTCCGTCGTATGTCGCCGTGTCCACGACCGGCGGCAGGAAGCTGCCCAGGGGGAAGCGGTCGCGGGGCAGCGGGCGGATCCAGCCGGCCGCCGCGAACTCGGAGGTCCAGTCGACGTCGATGTTCAGCACGTCGAACCGGCCACGGTCGCCGCCGCGCAGGTCGGTCGTCATCTGCGCGTGCGTCTCGTCGGCCGAGTCCGGCAGCTCGACCAGGGTGACCCGCTCGCCGGGATGGGTGCGGTTCCAGCCCTGGAGCAGCGGACCGAGATAGCCGGTCAGGTCACCGGCCGTGGCCAGGGTGAGCGGGCCGCGGCCGCCTCCGCCGGCCTCGTCGGCACGGGCGCCGGAGGCGACGTACCCGGCCAGGATCACGACGAGAACGAGAAGGCCCCTACCGGCGGTGCGTATCCACCGCATAGGTTCCTCCCTGTACACCGGCACCCCGGGCACCCTCGCCCGCGGACAGAGGCCATGTATACCTGTTAGGTATGCGCGATACTAGGGCGTGGAGCACATGGAGCAGACAGGAGGACAGCACGAGTGCGTCTGCACCTCCTGGCACTCCTCGCCCGTGGCCCGGCCCACGGCTACGAGCTGAAGCAGGACCTTGAGCAACTGCTGGGCGCCGCGTACCCTCAGCCGAACGTCGGCCAGATCTACGTCACCCTCGGCCGCCTGGAGAAGTCCGGGCTGATCGAGGGCGAGGACGTCGAGCAGTCCAGCCGGCCCAACAAGAAGGTCTACCAGCTCACCGACGCCGGGCGTGAGGCGCTGCACGCCTGGTTCGAGGAGACCGAGGACGAGCCGCGGGTGCGGGACGAGTTCTTCATGAAACTCGCCCTCGCCCCGCAGACCGGTCTCGCCGACCAGATCGCCCTCATCAACAAGCAACGGCGCCAGTACCTCACCACCATGCGCAACCTGTCGAAGCTGGCCGCGGCCGAGAGCCGGGAGAACCGAATCGCCCACCTGCTGATCGAGGGCGCGATGCTGCACCTGCAGGCCGACCTCGACTGGCTGGAGCGGTGCCAGGAGGAACTGGAATGAGCGAGGACACTCCGGTTCCGCGGGCCGAGGGCACTCCGGTTCTTCGCGCCGAGGGCCTGGTCAAGACCCACCATGGCGAGGGCGCGCCCGCGCACGCCGTGCGCGGGGTGGACCTGAGCGTGGCCCGGGGCGAGTTCGTGGCGATCACCGGGCCGTCCGGAGCGGGCAAGTCCACGCTGCTGCACCTGCTCGGCGGGCTGCAGCGGCCGGACCGGGGCAGCGTCTGGCTCGACGGCCGGTGCACCGACTCCTTCGGCGAGGCCCGCTGGGCGGTGGAGCGCAGGAAGGCCATCGGGTTCGTCTTCCAGTTCTTCAACCTGGTGTCGAACCTGTCCGTCGCCGACAACGTCGAACTGCCCGCCCTGCTCGCCGGCGTCCCGCCGAAGAAGGCCCGCGCCGAACGGGAGGCGCTCCTGGCCGAGCTGGGCCTGGAGGGCAAGGAGCGCAGCATGCCGGGCGAGCTGTCCGGCGGCGAACAGCAGCGGGTCGCGCTCGCCCGGGCGCTGGTCAACCATCCGCCGCTGCTGCTCGCGGACGAGCCGGCCGGCAGCCTGGACAGCAAGGGCACCCGCGAGGTGATGCGGCTGCTGACCCGCTTCCACGGACGCGGCCAGAGCATCGTCCTGGTCACCCACGACGCCCGGCTGGCCAGCGCCGCGGACCGGGTGATCAGCTTCTTCGACGGCCGCATAGCCGACGACGCGACCCTGGACGACACCCCGCCGCCCCGCCGTGGCGGGATCTCCGGGGTGCTGGAGCTGAGGGACTGACCGTGCCGGACCCGAGGGACGTGCGAGCCACCCTGCGCTGGGCCCACTCCGACCTGCGCGCCCACCGCGGCGAGGCGCTGTTCCTGATGCTGGCGACCGCCGGCGTCGTCGCCTCGCTGCTGCTGGCCACCGCCCTGTTCGGCTACGCCACGAACCCCTGGGAGCGCACCTTCGCCGAGGCACGCGGGGCGCACGTGTGGCTGCACACCGCCCGCTCCGCCGACGCGGGGAAGCTGGCCCGGCTCGACGGCGTCGGCTCCGTCGCCGGTCCCTACCGCACCGAGTCCGCCACCGTCGCCGCCCGCGGCACCCGCGCCGCCGTGGAACTGCGCGGCACCCCGGGCCTGCCCTCCGTCGGCCGGCCCCTGCTCACCGCCGGGCGCTGGCTGGATCCGGACGCACCGGACGGCGTGGTGCTGGAGAGCAGCCTGGCCCGCGCCCTGCTGGCCGAGCCCGGCGACACCCTGAGCCTGCCCGGCACCGCCCGCACCCTCACCGTCGAGGGCATCGCGGACAGCGCCGAACCCCCGTACCGCCCCGGCGAACAGCCCGGACTGGTGTGGGCGCTGCCGTCGGCGGTGCGTGCCCCGGCCGGCCAGGTCATCGGGCTGCGGCTCGGCGATCCGGCCGACACGGACTACGCCGTCCAGCGCGCCGTCACCGTCCTCGGCGCCGGCGCGGTCGGTGAGGTCTCCACCTGGCGGCAGGCCCGGGCCGAGGCACAGGGTGCGGGCCGGCTGCTGGGCCAGGTGCTCGGGCTGTTCGGCCTGGGCGCCCTGATCGCCGCCGGGTTCGCGGTGCACGGCGCGATCGCCACCCGCATCCGCGGGCACCTGCGGGACCTGTCGGTGCTGAAGGCGATCGGCTTCACACCCGGCCAGGTGGTCCGGATCTTCCTGCTCCAGCACCTGGCGTACGCCCTGCTCGGTGCCGTGGCCGCGGCGGCCCTCACCGAGGGGCTGGGCAGCCGGGTCCCGGGGCGGCTCGGGGACGCGGTGGGGGTGTGGCAGGGGCTGCCCGGGCACACCCTGGCGCTGTGCGCGGTGCCGGCGGGCGTGGTGCTGTTCATCGGCCTGACCACGGGGCTCGCGGCCTGGCGGGCGGGCCGGGTGCCGCCGGTTCCGGTACCGCGCCCGGCCGCGCCCGGGGGCGGCCGGCTGACCGGGCCGGCCCGCCTCGCCCTCGGCCTGCGGCTGCCGGCCGCGCTGGTCCTCGGCTGCCACAAGGCGTTCGCGGGACGCGGCCGGTCGCTGGCCACCGTGGCCCGGCTGACCCTGCCGCTGGTGCTCATCGTCGTGGCGCTGAGCGCCTGGACCACCCTCGACCGTCTGCACAGCAGCCCGGAACGGGTCGGGCTGCCGACGGCGCTCACCGTCCGCTCGGACGGCGACCTGGCCCCCTCCGGCGTACGGGCCGTGCTGACCGGTGATCCCCGGGTCGACGCCGCCTACCCGGGCGTGGAGGTGGCCGCGCTGGTCCCCGGCCAGACCGGCACCATCGCCCTGCGCGGCATCGGCACGCGCGCCGAGCCCTACCCCTACGCCCTCGCCGAGGGCCGCGCGGCCCGGGGGCCGGACGAGGCGGTGGCCGGCCAGGGCCTGCTCGACCTGCTGCACGCGCGGGTCGGCGACTGGGTGCGGATGACCGTGGGCGACCGGCCGCAGATCCTGCACATCGTCGGCCGCGCCCTCGAACCGCGCAACGCCGGCCGGGTCGTCACGACCTCCCTGGACACCCTCCGCGAGAACGACCCGCAGCCGGCCCCGGCCTTCTACGAACTGCGGCTGCGCCCGGGCGCCGACCCGCACCGTGTGGCCGCCGCGCTCGCCTCGGCCGGCCGCGGCCACCTGGAGGTGCATCCGGTCACGAACCCCGCCGACGGGCTCTCCCCGCTGCGCGGCGTCGTCGCCGGCCTGATCGCCGTCCTGGCCCTCATCGGGCTGGTCGAACTGCTCACCGCGATCGGCGGCAGCGTCCGCGAGGGCGAGCGGGACGTGCTCGCTCTCCGGGCGATCGGCATGTCCCCGCGGCAGATCACCGCGATCACCGTGACGGCGACGAGCTGTACGGTCCTGGCCGCGGTCGTCGCCGGTACGGCGCTGGGGCTGCCGCTGGCCCGCCGGCTGATCGACGCCCAGGGCGGTTCCAGCGGCATCGGCGCCGGCATCGCCCAGTCCCCCTCCCCCGGTCTGCTGCTCCTGCTGGGCACGGCCGCCGTGCTGGGAGCGGCGGCACTGGCCACCCTGCCCGCCTCCCGCGCAGCCCGTCGACGCCTCGCGGACACGCTGAGCGCGGTGGCCTGAGCACTCCGTCAGGCCGAGCCGGAACCCGGGGCGCCCAGAGTGTCGAAGAACGAGTCGCTCCACATCTCGGGGTTGTCCCCGACGCCGGACAGCAGCTCGGCGAAGACGGCGCCGTCGAAGAGCAACCCGTTGTACTCGCCCGGGACGCGGACGCCGTTGATGTCCGCGGTCGGCGTGCCCGGTCCCCGCGGATCCTTCTCGCCGCCCGCCCGCTCGTACGCCTCCTCGGACGCGGTGACGAACGACCGGTACTTCATGGTCCTCACGGCCGAGTCGAACTCGGGCCCGCGCAGCCCCTCTATCCGCCCCGCCAGCTTGAGGAGGTAGGCGTCGGTGAATCCGTCGACGCTCTCCTCGGGCTGATGGGCGTAGAGCACGTCGTGGTACTCGGCGAACTTGCCGGCGTCCAGCGCGGCCCGCAGGGCGTTGACCGCCTTCTCGGATCCGGAGCCGCCGACCCGGTCGTCCAGGAAGGAGGCGAGCGTGTACTCGATCTTCACCTCTCGGCGTACCGAGGCGTCGCGCAGCTCCGGAGCACCGCCCCTGACCTCGAACTCCTCGCACACCGGGCACCTCGGGTCCTCGTACAGATGCACGGTCACCGGGGCTTTGGGATCGCCGACCAGAATGGTCGTCCCGTCCGCCGCGAGCCGCTCCGGCACGTCCTCCGGCCCGGCGTAGTCCTCCGCTGCCTCCGCCGTGGCCGTCGGACGGACCCGCCCGGCGTCCGGCCCGGCGTCCCACGGCTGGTGCCCGCTTCCGCAACCCGCCGCCGTCACGGCCACCACGGCCACCGTGACGGCCGCGGCGAACCCCCTGCGCTTCATCTGTGCTTCCTCCCCTGGATCAGCGGAACCCTAGGCGATCAGCGGGGAAAGCACACAGCCGGTGGTCGCCGCGGCCGGACGGCCGGCTCCCGCCGCGGGTCAGCTCCGGCCGCGCAGCTCCCGGTACGTGGCGACCAGCGTCTTGGTCGACGCGTCCAGACCGGGGACGTCGGCGCCCTCGGTGAGCGCGGGCTCGACGCGCTTGGCGAGGACCTTGCCCAGCTCCACGCCCCACTGGTCGAAGGAGTCGATGTTCCACACCGCGCCCTGGACGAACACCTTGTGCTCGTAGAGGGCGACCAGCTGGCCGAGCACCGACGGGGTCAGCTCCCGGGCGAGGATCGTGGTGGTCGGCCGGTTGCCCTGGAAGGTCTTGTGCGGGACCAGTTCCTCGGCCACGCCCTCCGCGCGGACCTCCTCGGCGGTCTTGCCGAAGGCGAGCGCCTGGGTCTGGGCGAAGAAGTTGGCCATCAACAGGTCGTGCTGGGCCTTCAGTTCCTCGCTCAGCTCGCCGACCGGGCGGGCGAAGCCGATGAAGTCCGCCGGGATCAGCTTGGTGCCCTGGTGGATCAACTGGTAATACGCGTGCTGCCCGTTGGTGCCGGGCGTGCCCCACACCACCGGGCCGGTCTGCCAGTCGACCTGCTTGCCGTCCCGGGCGACGTACTTGCCGTTGGACTCCATGTCCAGCTGCTGGAGGTAGGCCGTGAACTTGGAGAGGTAGTGGCTGTACGGCAGCACGGCGTGCGACTGGGCGTCGTGGAAGTTGTCGTACCAGATGCCCAACAGCCCGAGCAGGAGCGGTACGTTGGCCTCGGCGGGCGCGGTGCGGAAGTGGTCGTCGACGATCCGGAAACCGTCGAGCATCTCGCGGAAGCGGTCCGGGCCGATGGCGATCATCAGCGACAGGCCGATCGCGGAGTCGTACGAGTACCGCCCGCCGACCCAGTCCCAGAACTCGAACATGTTGGCCGTGTCGATGCCGAACCCGGCGACCTTCTCGGCGTTCGTGGACAGCGCCACGAAGTGCTTGGCCACCGCGGACTCGTCGCCGAGCGCGGCCAGCAGCCACTGCCGCGCGGAGGTCGCGTTGGTGATGGTCTCGATGGTGGTGAAGGTCTTGGAGGCGATGATGAACAGCGTCTCCGCCGGGTCCAGGTCCCGGGTGGCCTCGTGCAGGTCGGCACCGTCCACGTTGGAGACGAAGCGGACGGTCAGGTCACGGTCGGTGAAGCTGCGCAGCACCTCGTACGCCATCGCGGGGCCGAGGTCGGAACCGCCGATGCCCACGTTCACCACGTTCCGGATGCGCTTGCCGGTGTGGCCGGTCCAGGCGCCGGAGCGGACCCGCTCGGCGAAGTCGCCCATCCTGTCGAGCACGGCGTGCACGGCCGGGACCACGTTCTCGCCGTCGACCTCGATCACCGCGTCGCGCGGGGCGCGCAGCGCGGTGTGCAGCACCGCCCGGTTCTCGGTGACGTTGATCTTCTCGCCGCGGAACATGGCGTCCCGCAGGCCGAAGACGTCCGTCGCCGCGGCCAGCTCGCGCAGCAGCCGCAGCGTCTCGTCGGTGACCAGGTGCTTGGAGTAGTCGATGTACAGGTCGCCGACCCGGAGCGTGTATCCGGTGCCGCGCGCGGGGTCGGCGGCGAACAGCTCCCTCAGATGGGTGCCGGCCAGCTCCTCGCGGTGCTTGGCGAGAGCGGTCCATTCGGGCGTCTGGTTGAGCCTGGTACGGCCGTCTGCGTTCATTTCCGACTTCAGCCTTCTTTCGTGCCTGTCCCAGCTGTTCCAACCTAATTGATCACCGCGCGGCGTGAGCCGCCGTGACGCCGTCGTGCGGCGCGACAACGGGTACGTCCTCCGTGCGGACCGGTATCAGTGCCAGGACGGACAGGACGAAGAACGCGGCCGTGAGCAGGGCCGGCGCGTTGAGGCCCCAGGCCGTTGCCGCGGCACCGCCGAGGAGCGCGCCCAGCGGGGCCCCGGCGACGGCCAGGGTGCGGAAGGCGGCGCCGACCCGGCCGAGCATGTCGGCGGGGGCGCGTTGCTGCATCAGGGTGGTGCTGTTGACGTTCCACAGCATGCCCATGAACCCGAAGACGGCGAGGGCCGCCACCAGCGCGGCCAGGCTGCGCACGGTGCCCATGACGACGAGCGCGCCGGTCTGCGCGGCGCCGGCGAGCAGCACGGTCCGCAGCGTGCCGAGCGCGGGCGTGATCCACCGGTTCGCCACTCCCCCGGCCAGGCCGCCGAGGGTGTACGCGGTGACCGCCGCCGCGTATCCGCCGCTGCCCGCGTCCAGCCAGCCGGTCACGAGGACCACCAGGGTGGCGATCAGGGCGCCCATGCCGGTGTTGCACAGGGCGGTGGAGACGCACAGACCGCGCAGGGCGCGGTCCCGCCACAGGATGCGCAGCCCGTCCGTGATGTCCCGGCGCAGGGTGCTGCCCGCGGGTCCCGGCGTGCGCTCGGGCGCGGCGGTCCGCAGGGAGGCGACCAGCGCGGCGGCCACGAGGAAGCCGCAGGCGGTCACGGCGGCGATGAGCAGCGGCCGGTCGGTCAGCGAGGCAGCGAGCAGCGGCAGCGCGGCCGTCCGCAGCGCGTCACCGAAGCCGGAGAGCACGGCAGCGCTCCACAGCCGCCCGAAGCCCCCGCGCCACACGGGCGCGCGCCCGTCCCCTGCCCCGATCGCCGTCACAACTCCCCCTCGCGATTCTCGCCTTCACGAAAACCGTAGAGGGCACCACTGACAATCGGTCGGCGGCGAGCGGGGGATACGGCTCCGGCCAGGCGCCCGCGGGCACCCGGCCGGTGGAAACTCCTAGGACTTGTCCGGCCGATCATGTGACTACTCCGCACTCGTGTCGTTGATGTGGACATGGGGCGGGGCGATCTGACGGATGCCGAGTGGGAACGGCTGCGGCCGTTCTTGCCGGTCAGCAACAGGCGTTGTGG
>NZ_JBVKBI010000021.1:0-133013 GCF_055639035.1 Streptomyces sp. NPDC107654 | reverse complement strand
TACTGCAGGGGGGACCCTGTGGGAGAGTAGGACGCCGCCGAACAAATTTTGGGAAAACCCCCGCATCGGGTCGATGCGGGGGTTTTCTGCGTTTACGGTGGCCCCATGACAGTTCTCACCAGGAATGACTACGCCGTCCGCGCCATACGTCCCGACGAATGGGAGCGGGTGAAGGAGCTGCGACTGGACGCCCTCCAGGACCCGATCGCGCACCTGGCCTTTCTGGAGACCTACGAGAACGCCGCCGCTCAGCCGGACTCCTTCTGGAAGGAACGGGCCGTCGGCTCCGGTGTCGGGTCCACGACGGCTCGGCAGTTCGTCGCCGAGGCACCGGACGGGACGTGGGCCGGCTCGGTCACCCTGCTCATCGAGGAGGGCGGCAGTGAGGACTGGGCCGGGTTCCCGGTCGAGCGGCGGCAGGGGCACATGGTCGGGGTGTTCCTACGGCCCGAGCACCGGGGCAACGGGCTGATCGAGGCACTCTTCGAGGCCGGTGTGGCCTGGGCGTGGGAGCGCGAGGCCGAGCGGGTGCGGTTGTTCGTCCACCGGGAGAACACGCGGGCCCAGGCGGCGTACCGCAGGCTGGGCTTCGAGCCGAGTGGCCGAGTCGTCGCGTTCTCCAAGAACGAGACGGAGACCGAGTTGGAGTTCGTGCTGGAGCCGCGGTCCTAGACGGGGAGTTCCTGGTGCGGCCAGCGGGAGCGGGCCTGCTCGCGGGAGCGGAGCAGGGCCAGCGTCGGCAGGCCCTGGTCCGCTCCGGTGGCCAGCAGGGCCGGCAGCTCCGGGAACGGGGCCACGGCCGCGATGTCGTCGAGGACCAGGGTGAGTGGTGGGTCGAGCCGACCGGAGGATGACCGTTCGGCCATGCGCCGGCCGCGCTCGACCACGCTGGAGACGAGGGCCGTCAGGAGCGGCATCGCGCCCGGGTTGCTCCTCGGGTCCTCGATGGATTCACCGACCACATAAAGCGTGCCCGTTTCATGGACAAAGGAATCCAAGGCCAGGGCATCAGTTCGGTTCGGAGTGCAGGCCTCGCGGACGTTGACCGTGGAGAGGGTCGCGAGGGCCCTTCCGGTCAGCTCCTGGGCGATGTCACGGCGTTCGGGATGCGCCGTGAGGGCGGCCTCCAGCTCGCCCGCGGCGCCGGGAGCGGCCTTCGGGTGGGTCCGGAGGGTGCGGACGGCCTCGTGGACCTGGATGCCCTGCGACCAGCGGTGGACGTGGCGGACGGTGCGGTTCTCCAGCGCGGCGGCGTGCAGATAGCTGCGCAGGAGGGTGGTCGCCGTGTCCGCCACCGCCTGGTCGATCTTTGCGGTGGGCCGGACGGGGGCCAGCAGGGCGGTCGCCCGGTGCAGGGCCGTCCGTCTGTCCTCGCAGCCCGCGGTGGGGGACCAGTGCAGGCGGCCCGGGGTGTCGCACAGGTGCGTCGGGTCGTAGAGGAGGACGGGGCCCAGCTTGGCCTGCGCGTCCTTCGTCTCCGACCAGAGGGCGGGGTTCGAGGTGACGACCAGCGTGGGGCCGGGGGCGTCCTGGACGGCCCGGGCCGCGGTGACGTGGCGGCTCTCCCTGGGCGCGATGACGAGCCGCTCCCAGCCGCCCACCGGGTCGCCGGCGGGCGGGAGCGGGCCCGCGGCCTGCGGTACGGCTTCGCTGCGGGGCTCCGGGATCTCGTACTGCGGAGGCCGAGGGGCGGGGGCCGGTGCCGGCGGTGGTGCCGGCACCGGTGCTGGTGCCGGGGCCGGTGCGGCCGGCTTCATCAGGGGGACCGTCTCGGCCGTACCCACCGGGTCGGTGGCTGCCCGCACCGCCTCCGCGTCCCCGGCCGTGCCCCGCCGTGTCTTCCCCGCCCGCCAGCGCGCCACCGCGCCCAGCACGAACACGGTCAGGACGATGAGGATCATCAGCTGGCCGATGAACAGGCCCCAGAACAGGCCCCAGCCGGACAGCTGGGCCGGTGGGGTGTCGGGCCAGGCGCCGGTGAGGTCGTGCGGTCGGCCGATGAGGTGGCGCATGGCCAGCGGGGTGCGGGTGAAGGTGACACCGGCGGGCCAGGCACCCTGAGCGAGCCGGGCGGCCAGGCCCGTGGCCGTCCACACCAGCACGGTCATGCCGAGGAGGAACACGAGCATGCCGATCAGCAGGCCGTCGGGAATGCCGCCCTGGCCCTCCCGGCGGTCGTCGCGGCGGTCGTCCGGTCTCACCCTGCGCTCCCCTGCTATGCCACCGTCGACTCGGAGTCGCCCAGGTGCTGCTCCACGAAGGCCGCGGCCCGCTGCTCGGCCTCCAGCTCGGCCGCGTGCAGGGCGTCGGCGGCCCTGAGGTCGCTGGAGGACTCGGTCATCGCGCGGTCGGTGAAGACCAGGGGCCGTTCCGTCTCCGTGATCAGGTGCTTGACCACCTGCACGTTGCCGTTGACGTCCCAGACCGCGATGCCGGGAGTGAGCGTCGGGATGATCTCCACCGCCCAGCGTGGCAGGCCGAGGACGCGGCCGGTCGCCCGTGCCTCGTCGGCTTTCTGGGCGTAGATCGTCCTGGTCGAGGCCATCTTCAGGATGGCCGCGGCCTCCTTCGCGGCGGCGCCGTCGACCACGTCGGACAGGTGGTGGACGACCGCCACGAAGGACAGACCGAGCCGGCGCCCGAACTTCAGCAGCCGCTGGAACAGCTGGGCCACGAACGGGCTGTTGATGATGTGCCAGGCCTCCTCCACCAGGAAGATGCGCTTCTTCCGGTCGGGGCGGATCCAGGTGTGCTCCAGCCACACGCCGACGATCGCCATGAGGATCGGCATGGCGATGGAGTTGCGGTCGATGTGGGAGAGGTCGAAGACGATCAGGGGCGCGTCGAGATCGATGCCGACCGTCGTCGGGCCGTCGAACATGCCCCGGAGGTCACCGTCGACCAGACGGTCCAGGACCAGGGCCACGTCGAGGCCCCAGGCCCGTACGTCGTCTATGGCGACGTTCATCGCCTCCGCCGACTCGGGTTCGGGGTGCCGTAGCTGCTCGACGATGTCGGAGAGGACCGGCTGGCGGTCGACGATGCTCTCGTTGACGTACGAGTGGGCGACCTTCAGGGCGAAGCCGGACCGTTCGTCCAGGCCGTGGCCCATCGCCACCTCGATGATGGTCCGGAGCAGGGCGAGCTGCCCGGTCGTGGTGATCGCCGGGTCCAGGGGGTTGAGCCGGATCCCGTGGTTCAGGGCGGCCGTCGGGTCGAGCCGGATCGGCGTTATCCCCAGCTCCTGCGCGATCAGGTTCCACTCGCCGACGCCGTCCTCGCCCTGCGCGTCCAGGACGACGACCTGGCGGTCCTTGAAGCGGAGCTGGCGCAGGACGTACGTCTTCTCCAGCGCCGACTTGCCGTTGCCGGACTCGCCGAGGACGAGCCAGTGCGGGGCCGGCAGCTGCTGGCCGTACAGCTGGAACGGGTCGTAGATGTAGCCCTTCCCGGAGTACACCTCGCGGCCGATGATGACGCCGGAGTCGCCGAGGCCGGGCGCGGCCGTGGGCAGGTAGACGGCCTGGGCCTGGCCCGTGGAGGTGCGCACCGGAAGCCGGGTCGTCTCCACCTTCCCGAAGAGGAAGGAGGTGAAGGCCTCGGTGAGGACGGACAGCGGATCCCGCATCGGCGAATCAGCCCCTACCTTCGGATGCCGGTGGCGAACGGAAGTGTGTTCACGAAGGCGCGGTGGTGCTCTCGGTCGCACCACTCCAGCTTGAGGTACGACTTGCCGGCGGAGGCCCTTATCGTGCGCTTGTCGCGGGCGAGGGCCTCCGGGGAACGGGAGGAGACGGTGATGTAGCCGACCAGGTTGACGCCGGCGGCGCCGCTGGCGAGGTCCTCGCCGCGCTGGTCGAGCCGGTTGTGCGCGGCGATGTCCCGGGGGTCGACGGTCCGGTTCATCTTGGCGGCACGGGACGCCTCAGCCTCGTCGTTGGTCTTCTCGGTCAGCATGCGTTCGATGGCGACCTCGGTGGGTTCGAGGTCCATGGTGACGGCGACCGTGCGGATGACGTCCGGCGTGTGGACGAGGAGGGGCGCCAGGAAGTTCACCCCCACCGGCGTCATGGGCCACTCCTTCACCCAGGCGGTGGCGTGGCACCAGGGCGCGCGGGTGCTGGACTCGCGGGTCTTGGCCTGGAGGTAGGTGGGCTCCATGGCGTCCAGCTCGGCCGGCCAGGCGTTGCGCTGGGTCATCGCCTGGATGTGGTCGATGGGGTGGTCGGGGTCGTACATGGAGTGGATGAGGGAGGCCAGCCGTCCCTGGCCGAGTGGCTGGCGTACCCGGATGTCGGCTTCCTGGAGGCGGGAGCAGATGTCGGTCAGCTCGCGGGCCATGACGACGGCGAGCCCGGCGTCCCGGTCGACCTTGCCGCCGCGGGCGCGGACGGCGCGGGCCATGGCGTGGGCCTCGGCGGCCAGTTCGCGGGTGTAGTGCATGCAGGCGACGAGGTAGGCGCGGTGCTGCTCGCTGCTGGTGGACACCATGGACTGCAGCTGGTCGTACGACTGCTGGAGCCAGTCCGGGGAGCGGTGGTCGCCGCGCAGGGTGACGTCCTTGGCGTGGGCGTCCGGGTCGGCGGGCAGGGTCCGGGCGAGCATCTGCAGCCGGGTGACGAAGCCGTCGCCGTTGGCGACGTGCTTGAGTAGCGTGCCGAAGCGGTCGACCAGGGCCTCCTGGTCCTCGGAGTCGCGCAGACCGACGCCGGGGCCCTCGATCTCGATGGCGGCGGTGACGGTCTTGCGGTCGGCGTGCAGGAGTACGGCGATCTCGTCCGGCCCGAAGGGGGCGGCGAGCCAGCTGATGCGGCCGATGCCGGGCGGCGGGCCGACCTCGATCTCGCGTCCGTCGATCCGGGTGCCCGCCTCCATGGCGGCGGAGCGGTAGACGGCCCTGCCGCCCTTGACGGTCCGCTTGTACGAGCGGTTGATCTCGAACCACTTGTAGAAGGTGCGGCGCTTGTACGGCACGTAGACCGCGGCGAGCGCGAGCATCGGGAAGCCGGTGAGCAGCACGATGCGCAGGGAGAGGACCGGGACGAGGAGGCCGCACATCATGCCGAGGAACGCGCCGGCGATGATCAGGGCGATCTCGCCGGACTCGCGGTTCCGGCCGACGATCGCGTTCGGCCGGGCGCGGCCGATGAGATACGTACGGCGGGGCGTGACCGGATGGGACAGGTGGGACTCGGTCGTCAACGCCCTTCACCTCCCGAGCGGTTGTTGCGGGTGTTGCTGGCGTGCGGGGTGTTGACCGGGCTGGACGCGCGGGGTGCGGGCGCGGCGGAGGGGACTGCTCCGCCGGTGCCCCCGGTCGGGGTACGGCTGCTGTGCGCGGCGACGCCGCCGGTGACGGGGTTGGCCGGGCGGGGGGTGCCGGCGCCGCCCTGGGCGGCGTTGCTGTCGGCGCGGGTGCTGTGGGTCTTGATGCCCTGGGCGACGAGGGTGGCGGGGGAGCTGATGACGGCGGCGGCCTTGCTCTCGGCGCCCTGCATGATGCGGTTGTTGCGGGAGCCGGCGATCTCGTCGCCGAAGCCGGGGACGAAACGGTAGATCATCGCGCTGGCGAAGATGGCGAGCAGGATGATGGCGAGGCCGGAGACGACGGCGCCGAAGGCGTCGGGGCCGTTGTCTCCGGAGAGCGCGCCGGCGAGTCCGAGGACGATGACGATGACCGGCTTGACGAGGATCACGGCGATCATGATTCCCGCCCAGCGGCGGACGTGTCCCCACAGGTTCTTGTCGACCAGGCCGGCGTAGACGACGGTGCCGAGGAGGGCGCCGACGTAGAGCAGGGCGGCGCGGATGACCAGTTCCAGCCAGAGGACGCCGGCGGCGAGGATGCTGACCAGGGAGACGACGATCAGCATGATCGGGCCGCCGCCGATGTCGTTGCCCTTCTTCAGGGCTCCGGAGAAGGTGCCGAAGAACGTGTCGGCCTGGTCGCCGGTGGCCTTCGCGAGGACGTCCGTGACGCCGTCCGCCGCGGAGACGACGGTGTACAGGATCAGCGGGGTGAACGCGGACGCGAGCACGGTCAGCCAGAGGAATCCGACGGCTTCCGAGATGGCGGTGGTCAGCGGCACGCCACGCACCGCGCGCTTGGCTACCGCGAGCAGCCACAGGAGGAGGGTGAGGATGGTGGAGGCGGCGAAGACGACGGCGTACTGCTTCAGGAAGGCCTGGTTGGTGAAGTCGACGTTGGCGGTCGCCTTCACGGCGTCACTGAGCTTGTCCACCGTCCATGCGGCGGCTTCGGCGCAGCCCTTCGCCAGTGACGACAGCGGGTCGAGGGTGGCGGTGTCCGGGGTGGTGACACCGCCGGACCCAGTGGAGGTGTTACCGCGCTCGCAATACTTCTTGGCCTCGCCCGAAATGGCGTCACAGTTGAACCGGTCCTTCGACGGCGAGGGGGACGGGCTGCCGGAAGGGGTGGGTGAGGGGTCCGCGAAGGCGCGTGTGGCCAGCAGGACGGCCGTGGTCTGTACGGCCGCCATGACTCCGGCGAGCTTGAGCGCACGCTGCGGGCTACCGGGCATACGTGAACCCTCCGTACTCTTCGATGGCCTTGCTGATCTCGTCGGAGGTGGCCGCCTTGTCGTCACCGGGTACCGGGGCGGGGCCGTTCTGCTGTGATTCGGAGTCGATCTTCCAGTCGCCGTCGGTCCACCGCAGGTCGAACGTCCATGTCTTCCAGGACGAGGTGACAGGATCGGTCGACGCGTTGCCGGCCATGCCGATGAGCCCCACGTACCAGACGGCGACCTTGGCGCTGTTGCCCGTGTACTCACGTACCGTCGTGCCGGCCGGGATCACCCGGGAGACGAAGGTGCTGCCCTTCGGCGGGTTGCCCGCCGCGTCGAGGCCCATCTTGGCGAGGAAGCCGGGCGAGTAGGCCTGGTCCATGGGGCCCTGAAGACGGGCTGCCGCCTCTCTGGTGTAGAGGAGGTCCAGGAGGGTGTGGCGGCTGTCCTTGGTGAACATGCCGGTCGAACCCAGTGCCACCGCGTAGTTGGATGCCGCCGACTGCGCACCCTGTTCGGTGTGGGCGAAGCCTGTCGGTACGCCGGCGGACTTGGTCTCCACCGGGCGGGACCCGCTCGCGGATGTGGCGGAGGTCCTGGGCTTCTCCGTCTTCTCCGACGCGCCGCCCCCTCCCGACCCGTCCCCCCGATTGGCGAAGGCGATGGCGGCGATGAGGAGGACGACCACGCCCACCACCGTGACCAGGCTGCGGGAGGAGGAGCGGTGGGGGCGGCGGGGGGCGCCGCCGTAGGGGTCGGGGTCGGGGAGGCGGGTGCGGGTGTGGCCCGTCTCGGTGTAGCCCTGTTCGTCTCCGGGACTCATGCCGTGTGCGCTCCCTCACCCTCGTAGGCATACGACGGTAGCCGTGCTGGCTCCCGCACGGGCGCGGTGTGGTGAGTCGACATCAGGGAAACGCAACCTCAGGTGGAGGGGGCTGGGGCTAGACCGCCATGCCGTACACGATGGTGAACAGTGTGCCGAGGGAGCCGATGATGAACACCCCGGTGAGACCGGCGATGATGAGGCCCTTGCCCTGTTCCGCGCTGAAGGTGTCCCGGAGGGCCGTGGCGCCGATGCGCTGCTTGGCCGCGCCCCATACCGCGATGCCGAGGCAGAGGAGGATGGCCACGGCCATGACCACCTCGATCATCACCTTGGCCTCGTTGCCCAGGCTGCCGAAGGGGCCCCAGTCCGGAGCGATTCCGCCGATGATGGTGTTGATGTCTCCCTTGTCGGCCGCAAAGAGCATGTAAGTCACCGCCCCTGGTGGGTAGTTCCGCGAGTGCCCCTGCGGTGTGCAGAGGTCAGGCCTCATTGTCGCCGACAACGTCGCCAACGTATGTCGACTTGACGTCATTGACTGGCGGGTTTCGTACGAATGGCGCGTACGGTCACTCTGTGTATCACGGCAGGTCACGCCGGGCAACGAGGTCGGAGCGGAACCTGGTGTGTGGTTCGGTCGTTGAGCCCCTTTACGGCCTGGCGTGGATGATGGCGGCCGGTCGGGTGAAGTCTCGCGTCGATGTTCTCACGCGGGGTGCGGAAACGGGCCGCGCGGCAGGGGCGCTGACGGGTCGACAGGTGTTCGGCGGCGGGGCTCAGCGGGGGCGCAGGCCGTGCAGGAGCAGGTGGACGTGGTCGTCCAGGCCGGCCAGGGCCTCCTGTGCGTCCAGTGCGCAGCCGGCGATCAGGGCGGCCAGGCCGTGCAGGCTCGCGGCGGCGACAAGGGTGATGCGTTCGGGGTCGCCGCGGACGATCTCGCCCCGGTCCTGGGCGTCCGCGACCAGCCGGGTGAAGGAGCCGAGGGAGCGGTCGACGGCCGCCGTGAGCTGGGTGGTCCGGTCGGGCTCGTGCTTGCGCGCGAACATCAGTTCCAGGAGGGCGGGGTTCTCGACGGCGAAGCCCAGGTAGGCGCGGGCGAGGGCCGTCATCCGCTGTTCCAGGGGGCGGTCCGGGTGGGCGTCGGCGGTGGCGAGGGCCTGGTTGAGGCGTTCGTACCCGTCCAGTGCGAGGGCGTCGAGCAGGGCTTGCTTGTCCTTGAAGTGCCGGCCCGGGGCCGCGTGGCTGACGCCGGTGTCCCGGGCCAGTTCGCGCAGCGAGAGCGCGCCGACCCCCTTCTCCCGCAGGGTGCGCTCGGCGCTCCTGAGCAGGGCGGCGCGCAGGTCTCCGTGGTGGTAGGGGCGGCTGGCGGGCGACGGGGACATGCGCATCATCGTAACGCGATGTTGACGCCGTCAGCTTTGTTGTCATTGACAGCATTGTTGGCGCTGTCTACTTTGGAGGCATGGCTGATACGAGCGTGACGCGCGGCAAGTGGAACGCGACCCACCTTCCCGACCTGACCGGCCGTACGGCCGTGGTCACCGGCGCCAACAGCGGCATCGGCTTCGCCGCGGCCCGGGCGCTGGCCGGAGCGGGGGCCCACGTGGTGTTCGCGGTACGGGACCTCGCCCGGGGCGGTGCCGCCGCGGCGCGGGTGAGCGGCAGCACCGAGGTGCGCCGGCTGGACCTGGCCGACCTCGACTCGGTGCGGGAGTTCGCCGCCGGCTGGGACCGCCCGCTGGACCTGCTGGTCAACAACGCGGGCGTGATGATGCTGCCGGAGCAGCGCACCAGACAGGGCTTCGAGATGCAGTTCGGCACCAACCACCTGGGGCACTTCGCGCTGACCAACCTGCTGCTGCCCCGGGTGACCGACCGGGTGGTGACGGTGGCGTCCGGCGCGCACCGCTGGGGCGACAAGGTGATCCACTTCGAGGACGTCAACCTGCGCGGGAACTACCACCCCACCCGCGCCTACGCCCAGTCCAAGCTGGCCAACCTCCTCTTCACCCTGGAACTCCAGCGGCGGCTGACCGAGGCCGGCTCCGCCGTGCGGGCCCTCGCGGCCCATCCCGGCTGGGCGGCCACCAACCTCCAGAGCCACAGCGCGAACCCCGTCGTACGGATGGCCATGCAGGCCGGCAACAGGTTCCTCGCCCAGGACGACACGGCCGGCGCCCTGCCCACCCTCTACGCGGCCACCCAGGACCTGCCCGGCGCGGCCTACGTCGGCCCCGACGGACCCGCCGAGATGCGCGGCGCCCCGGCCCTGGTCGGCCGCAGCGCGGCGGCGAGCGACCCGGCGGCGGCGCGGCGGCTGTGGACGCTGTCCGAGGAGCTGACGGGCGTGGAGTGGCCGCTGAGGGCGACGGTACGGTGACGGGCGGGGCCTGACTCGGGCGGCCCGCCACGGGGAGGCGTGGGATGACCGGTTTCGTGCCCCCGCTGTTCCGGCTGACCGGCCGTACCGCCCTGGTGACCGGCTCGGTGTGCGGGCTCGGGCTGGAGATGGCGCGCGGGCTGGCCGCGGCCGGGGCCCGCGTCGTACTGCACGGCCGTGACGCGGACACGCTGGCCGGGACGGCGGCGCGGTTGCGGGACGAGCGCGGGTACGAGGTCACGGCCGCCGCCTTCGACGTCACCGGCCGGGACGCGGCCGAGCAGGCGCTGACGGCGCCGGGCGGCGTCGACATCCTCGTCAACGACGTCGGCCACCGCGACCGGCGGGGCCTCGCCGAGGCGGCGCCGGACGAGCCGGCCGCGCTGCTCGACACCCACCTGACCTCGGCGTACACCCTGAGCCAGCTGGTGGCGCGGGGGCTGGCCGAGCGCGGAGTCGCGGGCCGGATCGTCAAGGTCTCCTCGGTGGTCGGCCGGCTCGGCCGTACCGGGAACGTCGGCTACGCCACCGCCAGGGCGGCCCTCGACGGGCTCCCGGGCACTGGCGGCGGACCCGGGGCCGAGCGGCACGACCGTCAACTCGGTCGCGCCGGGCACCTTCGCGACCGGCGCCGACGCGGAACTCGCCGCCGCCCCGGAGTGGACGCGCTGGCTGCGCACCCGTACGGCGGTGGGCCGCTGGGGGCGGCCCGGGGAGATCGCCGGCATCGTCGTCTTCCTGGCGAGCGACGCGGCGTCCTTCATCACCGGGCAGACGATCGCGGTCGACGGCGGGATGACGACGACGTTCTGACCCCGCCCGGCTCTTTCGGCTGGTTCACAGGAAAATCTCAGGGAAGTCGCAGCAGATTTCTCACCTTCGCGGGAAAGAGTGTCCCGTGATGAAGCGCACCTCACGCCTCTCGCTCACCTCACGGCCCGCGCTGCTCGGCACCGTGGTGATGCTCGCGCTGACCTCGGCCTCCGTGGCCGCCGCCGACGACGGACGGGGGCCCCTCGGGGTCACCGCGGACGCCGCCGCGACCCGGCAGAGCGTGCGGGTGGGCGCGCTGTTCGGCGCGGACGGGGCGGACCGGCCGGCCGGGGGGCACTTCTGTACGGCCTCGGTGGTGCACAGCCCGCGCGGCGATCTGATCGTCACCGCGGCGCACTGCGTGTCCGGCGCCGACGACGACGGACTGGTGTTCGTGCCGGGCTACCGGGACGGGCGGGCGCCCTACGGGGTGTGGAAGGTGACGAGGCGCTTCCTGCCCGACGGGTGGGCCAGGGGGCAGGACGAGGACAGCGATGTCGCCTTCGCCGCCGTCGCCGAGTCGGGCGGCAGGCGGCTGGAGGACGTGGTCGGGGCCGGCCGGTTCGCGACCGGGGTGGCCACCGGCGCCACCGCGGTCACCGTCACCGGCTACCCCGACTCCCGCGAGACCCCCATCACCTGCACCAACAGGCCGACACCGCACAGCCGCACCCAACAGCGCATCGACTGTCCGGAGTTCACCGGCGGCACCAGCGGCAGCCCCTGGGTCAACGGCGACGGCCAGGTCGTCGGCATCCTGGGCGGCCACGAGCAGGGCGGCACCACGGCCGACACCTCCTACAGCGTGGTCCTGGGGGACGAGGCGGCGGAACTGTACCGGGACGCGACGACGGCCGGTCGCTGAGGGCGCGTCACCCGTACGGCCGTGGCTGTGAAATGCCGCCACTTCGCGCACAAAGAGCCTTGAAAGGCGCCCGCATGGGGGAAAGTTGAACCGTGCGGAAGGTATGGGTGATCGGTGGGGCGGCCGTCGCGCTCGGCATGGGGTTCGTCATGCTGCTCGTCGTCGGCGTGTATCTCGTGGCGGGGAACCTGCTGGGCGGGGTGACCGCGGGGAGCCGGGGGCTGGCGAAGGGGGCCGTGCCGGCCGCCTACAAGTCGCTGGTGCAGAAGTGGGGGAACCTGTGTCCCGCGCTCAGCCCCGCGCTGCTCGCCGCCCAGCTGTACCAGGAGAGCGGGTGGAACCCGACCGTCGTCAGCCCGGCCGACGCGCGCGGTATCGCGCAGTTCATCCCGAGCACGTGGGCGACGCACGGGATCGACGGCGACGGTGACGGCAAGCGGGACATCTGGGACCCGGACGACGCGATTCCGTCGGCGGCCTCCTACGACTGCGAACTCGCCAAGTACGTCAAGGACGTTCCGGGCAACGTGTCCGACAACATGCTCGCCGCCTACAACGCGGGCGCCTACCGGGTCATCCGGGCGGGCGGGGTGCCGGGCATCAGCGAGACGCGGAACTACGTCCAGCGGATCCGCAGCCTGGAGAAGAGCTTCGCCGCGCCGGTCACCCGGATCGACCCCACCCGGCAGGCCGCCGGTGCCATCGCCTTCGCGCAGAGCCGGCTCGGCACGCCCTATCTGTGGGGCGGGGACGGCACCGCCGAGCAGGGCGGGCGGTTCGACTGCTCGGGCCTGACCAAGGCCGCGTACGAGAAGGTCGGGATCACCCTGCCGCGTGTGGCCAACGACCAGTACAACGCCGGGCCGCACCCCGCGCGGGACCAGCTGCTCCCGGGCGACCTGGTGTTCTTCTCCGACGACCTCACCGACTCGCGGGCCATCCGGCACGTGGGCATCTACGTCGGCGGCGGATACATGATCGACGCCCCGCGCACGGGTGCCGTGATCCGGTTCGACCCGATCGACACCCCCGACTACTTCGGCGCGACCCGGGTCACCGAAGATGGCGCAAAAGCGCTCCCCACGGCGGTGTGAACCGAGCGTGAACCCACCCCCTGAGCTGCGGTGATGAGTCTCTCTTCGATAACGTCTGCGTGATCATTCCGTGGAGAGTGGAACGTATAGACGGGGGCCGTGCGTTCCTGTTGACGTAGCCGAGCGGACGTCAGTGCGGGCAGGACGGCAGTACAGCGGAAGCGGATCTACGCGACACGGGGGCAGGAGCGGCGCACACGAGGTGCGTCCGGTAGACGACGAAGGGGCCGCAGCACCATGGCTGTACTCGCCGATTCCGGATCGAACCCCGACGTCGACCTGCTCTACGACATCAACGGCCTGGCCAAGGACGCACCGCACTGGTTCGACCGCGTCATGGAGTTCGTCGGCGAGTACGGCCTGCTGCTCGCCATGGTGCTGCTCGTCCTGTGGTGCTGGTGGTCCGTGCGGCGCCGGGGCGGGGAGGACGCGGCGTCCTCGATGGCCGCGCTGGTGTGGGCGCCGCTCGCGGCCGGCCTCGCCGTCCTCGTGAACGTCCCGATACGGGGTTTCGTGGAGCGGCCCCGCCCGTTCGTGGACCACCAGGGCCTGGACGTCCTGGTCTCCGGCAAGACCGACTTCTCCTTCGTCAGCGACCACGCGACGATCACGATGGCGCTCGGCGTGGGGCTCTTCGTCGCCCACCGCCGCTTCGGTCTCGCCGGTATCGGTCTGGCCCTGCTGGAGGGCTTCTGCCGGGTCTACATGGGCGTGCACTATCCGACGGACGTCGTCGGCGGCTTCGCGCTCGGCACCGCGGTCGTCCTGCTGCTGTGCCCGCCGGCCACGGCCCTGCTCACCCCGCTGGTCCGGGCCGTGGAGCGCTCGCCGCGGCTGGGCCGGCTCGTGCGGCGCCGCCCGGCGGCGGGGAACGGCGGCGGCGACACCCTGCTGCCCAGCGCCCGGAAGCCGGTGGAGACCGAGGAGCGGGACCTGGCGGCCTAGGGCCCCTCTTCCGGGGATTGCCGGGGTCGCGGGGTCCGGCACGCACGTCTGCGGCCCTGTCGTCGGTCGTCGACTCCCCCACGCGCTCGACGTCGCTCGCGCGGGGGACCCCCATCGTCGACGCCCTCCTCCGCCGTGCGGCTGCACGCGCCGGACCCCGCTCAGCCCGGCCGACAGGCACCGTCGCCCGGAGCGGCCTGATCCGGAAGGAAGACCCGGGCCGGGACACAACCCGGGGGCGCCGTGCGGCGGCGGCGTCCGCTCGCCGCGTTCACCGCCCGGCACGAGGCCGACCCGGAGGGGCGTCCGCTGGACCGGGCGAAGGAGGAGCACCTGCTCCAGCCGCTGGTGCAGGAGGTGGTGCGACGGGCGGTCGCCGGGGGCCCGCACTTCGGCGGGGGGTTCCCGACCACCGACCCCGTCGCCTACTTCGCCGGGGAGCACGCCGCGGCCCGCGAGCGGGCACTGCGCACCGCCGTCCCCTCGTACGCCCTGCTCACGCTGGACGGGCGGTGGCGGGACCGGCGAGGGCTGTTGGGAGTGGGCCGACGACCATCTGGAGCACCTCGATCCGGAGGCCGTGGTGGTCGGGGTGATCTGCCACTGCTGAGCACGCCCGCGACGGGCCCGGCCTGCCGGTGAGGTCCGGTCCGTCCTGGGGGCTCCGTCCGCCTGCCGGGTCCGTCCCGCCGGTGGGGCCAGGCCCTCCAGGGAAGGCCCGGCCCGCCTCTGGGAAGGCCCGGCCCGTCCGCTACAGGCCCTGCGCGTACGAGAAGAAGCGCTGGGGGTCGTAGGTCTTCTTCACCTTGGCGAGCCGGGTCGCCGCGTCCCCGTAGTAGGCCTTCTTCCAGTCCTTCAGGGTCGGGTCGGTGTAGTTCTGGTAGGCGGCGCCGGAGGCGTACGGCTTCATCGCGGTGTGGGCCGAGGTCAGCCAGGACTGGGCCGTGGAGCCGGAGGACCCCGCGCCCCAGGAGGCTATGTACTGGGCCAGCATCCGCGAGCGGCGGTGGACGAAGGCCGTCGCGGTCGGGGAGACCCGGTTGACGGCGCCGCCGAGCGCGGTGAACGCGATGCTGCCCCCGCCGCCCCGCACCGAGGCGATCTGCTTCAGCACGGTCTGTATGCCGGCCGCCGGCAGCGAGCGGTCGAAGAAGTCGGAGCGGGCCGTGTACGTCTCCCGGCCGAGCTTGCCCTGCGGGGAGCGGCCCGGGGTGGAGCCGGGCAGGTGGCACTGGGCGTCGGTGGAGAAGGAGGAGCAGCCGGCGTAGATCTCCATCGCCTCCTCGTAGCCCCGGCGGCGCAGGGTGACGGAGGCGGCGTTCGCGCCGGCGAGGTGGGCCAGGCGGTCCACGGCGTTCTGCAGCTCGCCGTAGGTGCCGAGGGAGAAGCAGGATACGGAGATGGTCGGGGTGCGGCCCGGGGAGCAGGCCAGGTGCAGGGACGACCAGATCTCGTCGGGCTGGCCCGGACCCCACTCCTGCCAGGCCTTCAGCACCTTGGCGGCCTTGGACCACGGCCAGGTCAGGTACGCGGTGACGGCCTGCGGTGCCGCGTGGGTCCTGAAGTGCAGCTCGGTGACGACGCCGAAGTTCCCGTTGCCGGCGCCGCGCAGCGCCCAGAAGAGGTCGGGGTGGTGGGTGGCGTCGGCGGTGACCTGGGTGCCGTCCGCGGTGATCAGGGTGGCCTGGGTGAGGCTGTCGCAGGTCAGGCCGTAGGCGCGGGAGGCGACGCCGTGGCCGCCGCCGAGCACCAGGCCGGAGACGCCGACGGTGGGGCAGGAGCCGGCGGGGATGGTCACGCCCTTCGCGGCGAGGCCGCGATACACGTCGATCAGCTTGGCGCCGGCGCCCACGACGGCCTGGCCGCCGCTCGCCCGGACCCGGTTCAGCTTCGACACGTCGAGGATCAGCCGGTTGTCGCCGGAGGAGTAGCCGGCGTAGGAGTGACCGCCGTTGCGTATGGAGACCTTGATCCGGTGCGCCCGGGCGTACGCCAGCGTCGTACGGATGTCGTCGGCGTGCGCCGCGTAGGCCACCGCGGCCGGTTTCAGCCCGTCGAAGCGGGTGTTGTACAGCTGGTGGGCGGTCTTCCAGGAGGCGTCACCGGGCCGCACCAGGGTGCCGTCCAGGTCCCGGGCGAGGGCCGCCCAGTTCGCGGCGGCGCTCGCGCTGGTGGTCCTCAGGGCCGTGAGCGAGGAGGAGCGCGCCGGCGTACCGCCGTGCGCCGACGCGGGGGCCGACGTGCCTCCGCCCGCACCGCACGCGGTCAGTGCGGTCGTCGCCAGGGCGGCCGCGCCACCCGAGATGAACGTACGCCGTTCCATGTCCGTCGCCTTTCCTCGGCTCTCCTGGAACGAGACGACGTGCCGCGGCGCCGGGTTCCCCCGGACGGGTGAAGAACATCGGAGACACGCCAGGGCAACCCGGTGGTCGGAACCTCCACGTGCTCTCCCCGTGAGCATTCCGTGACCTCACCGGGCTGACGGCAGGGGTTCACTCCCCGTTCACTTCCGGCCATCGGCGGCTTCACCTGTTCTGCCTAATTTCGGCCGTACCGGGTGCCGGGTGCGGCCAGGAACGGCGCACACGGACCTCTATGACCTCGCGCGCCGCCGACAGCGGCGGCTCCTGGAAGGACCCCCGAAAGTGAAGCTTCAGCGCAAGAACCGGCTGCGCGCCCTCTCCCTCGGTGCTGTCGCCGTATCCGGCGCCCTGGCCCTGACGGCGTGCGGCTCCGACGACAACGGCGGCAAGGACTCGGGCAACCCGTCGACGTCCGCCAACGCCGGCTCGATCAAGTGCGACGACGCCAAGGGACAGCTGCTCGCAGACGGCTCCTCCGCGCAGAAGAACGCGATCGACGCCTGGGTCAAGGCCTTCTCCCAGGCCTGCGGCGTGCAGATCAACTACAAGGGCGGCGGCTCCGGCGCCGGTGTCACCGCGTTCACGCAGGGCCAGGTCGCCTTCGCCGGTTCCGACTCCGCGCTGAAGCCCGAAGAGGTCACCGCCTCCAAGAGCGTCTGCAAGGGCGGTCAGGGCATCGACCTGCCGATGGTCGGCGGCCCGATCGCCGTCGGCTACAACGTCCCGGGTGTGGACAACCTGGTCCTGGACGCCCCGACGCTCGCCAAGATCTTCGACAGCAAGATCACCAAGTGGAACGACCCGGCGATCGCCGCGCTGAACAAGGGCGCCAAGCTGCCCGACCTGAAGATCCAGGCGTTCCACCGCTCGGACGAGTCCGGCACCACGGACAACTTCACCAAGTACCTGATCGCCACCACCCCGGACAACTGGAAGTACTCCGGCGGCAAGGCCTGGCAGGCCAAGGGCGGCCAGTCCGCCCCGCAGTCCGCGGGTGTGGCCCAGCAGGTCAAGCAGACCTCCGGCGCCATCGGCTACTTCGAGCTGTCCTACGTCAAGGACGGCATCAAGGCCGTCTCCATCGACACCGGTGCCGGCAAGCCGGTCGCGCCCAGCTCCGAGAGCGCCACCGCCGACATCGCCGCCGCGAAGGTCGTCGGCACCGGCAAGGACCTGTCCCTCCAGCTGGACTACAAGACCAAGGCCGAGGGCGCCTACCCGATCACCCTGGTCACCTACGAGATCGTCTGCGACAAGGGCAACAAGTCCGACACCCTGCCCGCCACCAAGGCCTTCCTGCGTTACATCGCCGGTGAGGACGGCCAGAAGGTCCTCCCGGGCATCGGCTACGCGCCGGTGCCCGACGAGATCATCGCCAAGGTCCGCACCACCATCGAGGGCCTGAGCTGACCTGATCCGAGAGTGCGGCCCGGTACCCGACAGGGCCGGGCCGCACCGTCCGGTGCACCGCCGCCATGAGCCGGATCCCCGACCGGGGGCACGGCTTAGCAGACCGGAGAACCGATGGACACATCGACGACAACCGACGTACCTCCCCCCGCCTCCCCCTCCAAGGTCGCCGAGCAGACGCGCGCGACCCGTGGCGCCACCCGCCCCGGTGACCGCATCTTCCTGGGGCTGTCCCGTGGCTCCGGCATCCTGCTGCTGGCGATCATGGCCGCGATCGCGGTCTTCCTCGCCTACCGCGCCGCCCTCGCGATCAGCAAGGACCACGCGAACTTCCTGACCACCTTCGAGTGGAACACCAACGTCCTCGAACCGAAGTTCGGCATCGCGGTCCTGGTCTTCGGCACGATCGTCTCCTCGGTCATCGCCATGGTCGTCGCGGTCCCGATCGCGGTCGCCATCGCGCTGTTCATCACGCACTACGCGCCGCGCCGCATGTCCGGCCCGGTCGCCTACGTGATCGACCTGCTCGCCGCCGTACCGTCCATCGTCTACGGCCTGTGGGGCGCGCTCGTCCTCGTGCCGCACATGAACGGCCTGTTCGGCTGGCTCGACGACTTCTTCGGCTGGACCGGCGTCCTCTCCTGGGACGAGGGTGCGCCCCGCTCGATGCTCACCGTGGGCATCCTGCTCGCGATCATGATCCTGCCGATCATCACCAACGTGAGCCGCGAGGTCTTCCGCCAGGTCCCGCGGATGCACGAGGAGGCGGCCCTGGCCCTCGGCGCCACGCGCTGGGAGGTCGTCCGCATGTCCGTGCTGCCCTTCGGCCGCTCCGGTGTGATCTCCGCGTCCATGCTCGGCCTCGGCCGCGCGCTCGGCGAGACGATGGCCGTCGCCACGGTCCTCTCCCCGTCCTTCGACATCCAGGCCAGCCTGCTCAACCCGGGCGGCGGCACCTTCGCCCAGAACATCGCCAGCAAGTTCAGCGAGGCGAACGAGTTCGGCCGGGACGCGCTCATCGCCTCCGGTCTGGTCCTGTTCGTCATCACCCTGCTGGTCAACGGCGCGGCCCGGCTGATCATCGCCCGCCGCGCGGAGTACTCGGGGGCCAACGCATGAGCAACGCACTTGTCACCGACAAGCGCCCCAGCACCCTGCGGGCCGCCAGCCTGCCCAAGTGGACGCCATGGGCGATCGCCGCGGGCTCCCTCGCCCTGGGCATCGGCATCAGCGCGGCCGCCGGCCTGGGCAGCAGCATCCAGTGGGGCCTGATCGCCGCCGTCCTGTTCGTCCTCGGTACGTACGGCATCGCAGCCCGCGTCGAGGGCCGCCGCCAGGCCAGGGACCGCGTCGCCACCAGCCTCGTCTGGGTCGCCTTCCTGCTCGCCGTGATCCCGCTGGTCTCCCTGATCTGGGTGACCGTCGCGCGCGGCATGAAGGTCCTCGACGTCTACTTCCTGACCCACTCGATGGGTGTCGTCGCCGACACCGAGCCCGGCGGCGGCATCTACCACGCCATCATCGGCAGCCTGGAGCAGGTCGGCCTCGCCACCCTCATCGGCGCCCCGATCGGCGTGCTCACCGCGATCTACCTGGTCGAGTACGGCCGCGGCCGGCTCGCCAAGGCGGTGACGTTCTTCGTCGACGTCATGACCGGCATCCCGTCGATCGTCGCCGGCCTGTTCATCCTGTCGCTGATGCTCATCTTCGAGATGCAGCCCTTCGGCTTCGCCGGTTCGCTCGCCCTGGCCATCCTGATGATGCCGGTCGTCGTCCGGTCCACCGAGGAGATGCTCAAGCTCGTCCCGAACGAGCTGCGCGAGGCGTCGCTGGCGCTCGGCGTGCCGAAGTGGCGCACCATCCTGAAGGTGGTCCTGCCGACCTCCATCGGCGGAATCACCACCGGCATCATGCTCGCCGTCGCCCGTATCGCGGGTGAGACCGCGCCGGTGCTGCTGCTGGTGTTCGGCAACCCGTTCATCAACAACAACCCCTTCGAGGGGGCGCAGGCGTCGCTGCCGCTGTACATCTACCAGCAGTTCGCCAACAGCGCGGGCTCCGGTGCGGCGTACGACCGCGCGTGGGCGGCGTCCCTCACGCTGATCGCCTTCGTGATGATCCTCAACCTGGTGGCCCGCGGGATCGCCCGCTGGAAGGCCCCCAAGACCGGTCGCTGAGGCGACTACCCACGGCTCCGCCGGGCGGGGCCACACAGCGACCGAGCTTGAACTTCCTGGAAGTGAAGTAGACGACATGGCCAAGCGAATCGACGTAAGCGGACTCACCGCCTACTACGGCTCCCACAAGGCGATCGAGGACATCTCGATGACCGTCGAGCCGCGCTCGGTGACGGCGTTCATCGGGCCGTCCGGATGCGGCAAGTCGACGTTCCTGCGCACGCTGAACCGGATGCACGAGGTCACGCCCGGTGGCCGCGTCGAGGGCAAGGTGATGCTGGACGACGAGGACCTGTACGGCACCGGGGTCGACCCGGTCTCGGTCCGCCGTGAGGTGGGCATGGTCTTCCAGCGTCCGAACCCGTTCCCCACGATGTCGATCTTCGAGAACGTCGCGGCGGGCCTGCGCCTGAACGGCAGCCACCGCAAGTCGGAACTGAACGACATCGTCGAGAAGTCGCTGAAGGGCGCGAACCTCTGGAACGAGGTCAAGGACCGCCTGAACAAGCCGGGCTCCGGTCTCTCCGGCGGCCAGCAGCAGCGGCTGTGCATCGCGCGGGCGATAGCGGTCGAGCCGAAGGTCCTGCTCATGGACGAGCCGTGCTCCGCCCTGGACCCGATCTCCACGCTCGCGATCGAGGACCTGATCGGTGAACTGAAGGAACGGTTCACGATCGTCATCGTGACGCACAACATGCAGCAGGCGGCGCGCGTCTCGGACCGTACGGCGTTCTTCAACCTCGCGGCGGTCGGGCAGCCCGGCCGGCTGGTCGAGATCGACGACACCGAGCGCATCTTCTCCAACCCGTCCGTCCAGGCCACGGAGGACTACATCTCCGGGCGCTTCGGCTAGGCCGGACGGCACAGACCCCTCGCGGTGCTGCATGGCGGTGCCACCGTGAGGATGCAAAGGGCCCGCCCCTGGCTCCCGGGGGCGGGCCCACTGCGTTCGGCTTCGGCGCGGGGGCCTTCGGGGCTTCGCCCCTCGCCCCCTTTTCTTACCCACTCGCCCACCCGACTCGGCCGGCTGGAGGGCGGGCGTACGGGGTGGGTCACGGCGCGGTCGGTCGGGGGGCTCGCGGTGTGGGGGGTGGGGTTGCGCGGTTGGTCGGCTGCGCGGCTCGCTGTGCGGGGGTGGGGCCGCAAGGGCTCGCGGGGTGAGGTGGGGTCGGCGCTCGGCCGGCTGAGGGCCTGCGGTGGGGGATCGGGGGAGGCGGGTCGGCTGGCTGGGGGGCGCGGCTCGGTCGGCTGTCCGGCTTGCGGTGTGGGAGCCGGGGTGCTGGGGTCGGGTGCCCGGCTTGCGGTGGGGGAGCCGAGAAAAGCCGAGACCCCGCCGGTTGGGGGCTCGGCGGGGTCGGGGTCGGGCGGTGTGGGGGGTCAGAGGGCCACCAGTTTGACCATGCCGAAGGACAGGGCCGCCACCAGGGCCGCCGCCGGCATCGTGATGAACCAGCCCAGGACGATGTTCTTCGCCACACCCCAGCGGACCGCGTTGACGCGCTTGGTGGCGCCGACGCCCATGATGGCGGAGGTGATGACGTGGGTGGTGGAGATGGGGGCCTTGAAGAGGAAGGCCGTGGTGAACATGATCGACGCACCCGTGGTCTCCGCGGCGAAGCCCTGCGGCGGGTCCAGTTCGATGATCTTGCGGCCGAGGGTGCGCATGATGCGCCAGCCGCCCGCGTAGGTGCCGAGGGACAGCATCACGGCGCAGACGATCTTCACCCAGACCGGGATCGGGTCGCCGTACGTCTCGTGGCCGGAAATCACCAGGGCCATCACCACGACACCCATGGTCTTCTGGGCGTCCTGGAGACCGTGGCCCAGGGCCATGCCGGCCGCCGAGACGGTCTGCGCGATGCGGAAACCGCGCTTGGCCTTGTGCGGGTTGGACCGGCGGAAGAGCCACAGGATCGCCGTCATGACCAGGTAGCCGACGATCAGGCCGACGACCGGCGACAGGAACATCGGGATGACGACCTTGTCGACCACGCCGTCCCAGAGCACCTTCGTACCGCCCGCCAGCGCCGCGCCCACCATGCCGCCGAACAAGGCGTGCGAGGAGGAGGACGGCAGGCCGAAGTACCAGGTGACCAGGTTCCAGACGATCGCGCCGACCAGGGCCGCGAAGAGGATGCCCATGCCGGTCGAGCCGGACGGGGTCTCGATCAGACCCTCGCTGACCGTCTTGGCGACCCCGGAGCCCAGGAAGGCACCGGCCAGGTTCATCACCGCGGCCATGGCGAGCGCCGCCCGCGGGGTCAGCGCCCGCGTCGACACCGACGTCGCGATCGCGTTCGCCGAGTCGTGGAAGCCGTTCGTATACGTGAAGAAGAGCGCGACCGCGACGGTCGCGATCAGGGCGAAGGTGTCCATCGACGCCTCAGGACTCCTTGACGGCGATGGTCTCCACCGTGTTCGCCACGTGCTCGAAAGCGTCCGCCGCCTCTTCCAGGACGTCCACGATCTGCTTGAGCTTCAGCACCTCGATGGCGTCGTACTTGCCGTTGAAGAGGTGCGCGAGCAGCTTGCGGTGGATCTGGTCCGCCTGGTTCTCCAGACGGTTCACCTCGATCCAGTACTCGGTGAGGTTGTCCATGGTCCGGAGGTTCGGCATGGCCTCGGCCGTCAGCTCGGCCGCGCGGGCCAGGACCTCGATCTGCTGCTCGACGCCCTTCGGCAGTTCCTCGACGTTGTAGAGGACGACGAGGTCGACGGCCTCCTCCATGAAGTCCATGATGTCGTCCAGGGAACCGGCGAGGGTGTAGATGTCCTCGCGGTCGAACGGCGTGATGAACGAGGAGTTCAGCTGGTGGAAGATCGCGTGCGTGGCGTCGTCACCTGCGTGTTCCGCGGCCCGCATACGCTCTGCGATCTCGGCCCGGGCGGAGGAGTCCGCCCCGAGCAGTTCCATCAGGAGCCTGGAGCCGGTGACGATGTTGTCCGCGGACGCGGCGAACATGTCGTAGAAGCTCGTCTCCCTGGGGGTCAGACGAAAGCGCACGTGGGGTCCTCGGGGTGCTTCGGTTTCGGTCAGGCTGATGCTAGGCGCATCATCCGGCCACGGCTAATGGGCCGCATCCCAGTGTCGCCCATCGGGCACAGTGGTCGGCACGGGGGCGTACGAACGGCTCCCTACCCCGGAAAATTCGTTACCATATACCCACTAGGGGTATGTATCCGGCGGGGTGTCCCCAGTGCCCCCGGTGTCCCCAGCCCGTCCCGATACGGAGGCCCGCGATGACGACGACGACCGAGACCGGCGCCACGCACGGCTACCACAAGCAGAAGGACGAGCACCTCAAGCGGCTGCGCCGGATCGAGGGGCAGATCCGCGGCCTGCAGCGGATGGTGGAGGAGGACACGTACTGCATCGACATACTCACGCAGGTCTCCGCCTCCACCAAGGCCCTGCAGTCCTTCGCGCTGCAGCTGCTGGAGGAGCACCTGCGGCACTGCGTCGCGGACGCGGCCGTCAAGGGCGGCGACGAGATCGACGCGAAGGTGGAGGAGGCCACGAAGGCGATCGGCCGGCTGCTGCGCAGCTGAGCCGCCCGGCCGGTGTCAGGCCTGATTCCGCTCCTCCGCCACGCGCAGCACCTCGTCGATGCTCTCCAGGCTGAGCCGGTCCTCGGCCGCCGAGGCCGCGATGATCAGCTCGCCGCACAGTTCGATCTCGGCGAGGGCCACGTGGTCCTGTACCGCCGTGCCGCCGACCGCAGCCACCCGCCTCACCTCTTCCCTGCCGTCACCGCTCCCTAGAGTAGGCAGGGCTCCACACACCGCGCATGGCACGGACGGGCTACTTACGGGGTGGCGTCCCGGACTAGTGACTGGCCGGATTCAGGCCCCGTCGTCCCCGTCGTCCCCGGGGCCCCCGTCGCTTTCGTCGCCGTGTTCGGCGATGCGGCCCGCGTAGATGTCCGCCGGGGCCGGCAGCGGTACGTCGACGGGGATGCCGAACTCGTACAGCAGCAGGGTCGAGGCGACCGCGACGGTGGCCTTCTGGCGGCCGTTGACGAAGCGGAACCGCTGCCGCAGCTTGCGGAGGCGGCCCTGGTCGTCGAGGTAGGCGTCGAACGGCACCGAGGCCGTGGCGAAGCCCTTCGCCGCGGCGGCCAGGGCCTCCCGGTCGCCCGGGGAGGCGAAACGGGCCGCGCGGCTCAGGTCGGCGGTGCCGCGGTAGTGCCGCACGGGCGTGCCGGCGAGCACGGTCCGGCCGGCGAAGACCGCCTCCCGCGTGCCGCGCAGCACCTCCGCCGCCGTGTACGGGTCGGTCGCGCCGCCGGTGACCAGATTGCCGTCGGACAGCGTCGAGGTCTCCACCCGCACCCACTTGTCGGCGGGCACGCCCGCGCCCCGGTTCTTCATGTACAGGGCGCCGGGGGCGAGGAGTTCGGTGATCGGCCGGTGTGCGGAGGTGCCCGTGGGGTCCTCGGGGAGCATCACGGTGAGCCGGCCGAGGCGGCGCCGGTAGTCGTAGACCCCCTTGCCGCGGATGGTGACCCGGGTGCCGCCGGCGGCCATCTCCATCGAGGTGCCGGCCTTGGAGGTGCCGGCGTCGCGCAGCGCGTCGGCGGCCCGGTGCAGGGCGGCGACGGGGTCGCCCGCGCCCTTGACGTCCTCGGCGGCGGCACCGCTGCCCGCACAGCCCGTGGCCCCGGTCCCGAGGCCGATGAGGATGCCCACCGCGGCGACCGTCCTGCCCACGCGCCTGTGCTGCCGCCGATCCATCGCCTGCCTACCCCCAGCCGGTGTGTCCGTCACGGGCCCCGTGTCCGGTTAACGACGGGTAGGGGGCGCCGTCACGCGCCACCGGTGCGCCGGGGACCCGGACCGGGCCCGTGACCGTGGCTGGGTAACGTTGTCGGCGTGGCAGTCACCGCGGTACCGGAGGACGGGCCGGAGCGTGCCCGGTCCGGGCAGGAACACCTGACGACGACGACCGAACAGGGCCGCTTCTGCGTGGCCCGCTGCACCTGCGGCTGGCGCGGCCCCGCCCGCCGCGCCCGCAGCCAGGCCCGTGCGGACGCCGAGGGACACGGGGGAGGCGGGTAGCCGTCCCGTGCCCCGGCGGGCGGCTACCGGGGGTCGTGCCCCGGCGGGCGGCCACCGGTCTCCAGGGTCCGCAGGAGCGCGTCCACCAGGTCGCCGTCGCGGGACTGGGTGAGCCGGGACCGGGCCGCGGCCGGGGAGAGCCACAGGACGCGGTCCACCTCGGAGTTCGGCGTGAAGTGGCCGGAAACCGCCTGGGCCGCCCAGTACCGCACCCGCTTCGGGCGGCCGCCCGTCGAGTAGTGCACGGCCGGCAGCTCGGCGCCGGGCTCGGCCGCGTACCCGGTCTCCTCCGCGACCTCGCGCAGGGCACCGGCGAGCGGGTCCTCACCCCCTTCGAGCTTGCCCTTGGGGTGGGACCAGTCGTCGTACTTCGGCCGGTGGACCAGGCAGATCTCCAGGCCGCCGGAGACCGGCGAGCGGCGCCACAGCACGCAGCCGGCCGCTTGGACCAGGGTGTCGTCCACCCCGCCTCCTCGTGGGTTCAGGGCGCGTTGACGGTCCGTTTCTGCCAGGCCTGCTGGAAGGCGAACCGGGCCGCCTCGACCTCGTGCCGCTGGTCGGCGTGGAGCACGCCGAGGGCGTACGCCGTCGCCGGGGTGATCCGCGGGGTACGGGCCGCCTGCGCCGCCGCCGCGGCCGCCTCGGAGGCGTCCCGGTGCCGGTTCAGGGCCTGGCCCGCCGCCAGCAGCCGTACGTCCACCGGGGCGTTGCCGCCGTGCAGCACCTCGCGGGCGTACCGGTGCAGGCGCAGCAGCAGGCGGACCTGGTGCCAGGGGCCGTCCTGGGGGTGCGGGGCGGGGTCCGGGGACAGGCCGTGGACCAGGGCCTCGGCGTTGTAGGGGTGGCCGGCGGTGACGAGGGGGAGCGCGGCGACGGAGTCCGTGAGGCGTTCCTCCGCCGCGGCGGCCAGGGGGCGCAGGCCGGCGGTGGGGGCGGTGACGGTGAGGGGGACCTCGCTGGCCAGTAAGGCGACCTTGTCCGCCACGGCGTGGAAGCGGGAGGAGCCGAGGGCCTGGAGGGCGGTGGAGTGGGCCCTGGTCCGGGCGAGGGTGAGCTGGCGCTCCAGCAGGGCACCGGCCTTCGCCGCGCCGACGGTCAGGTTGCCGCGCTCCGCCGCCGTCGCGCCGGCCGGCCCGCCGGGGCTGCCCGCCGCCGCCCTCGCCGGGGCGGGCGCCGCCCCGGCGGCACGACTGCCCGCGGCCACGGCGACGTCCACCGCCTGCGCGGGCAGGACCCCCGCCCCCGACAACCGGTGCAGCGCCAGCAACAGCCGCTCCAGCCGGGCCTCGTACGCGTGCTCCAGGGCCAGCGTGCCGGAGAGCCAGGCCAGTTCCGGGCGCATCTCCTCCGACCAGTCGGGGTCGAGGAGCGAGCGGAACGTGTGCAGGCTGGCGCTGATGCGGCGGGCCGAGCGGCGCAGGAGGCGGGCCGCGTCGACGGACTCCTCCGCGCCGTTCGCCGTACCACCGCCGGTCTCCCGGTGCGCCCGCAGCGCGCGGAGGAACTCCGTGGCCTGGGCGCGCAGGTAGCCCGCGAGGGCGTCACCCGTCGCCACCCCGGCCGTGGAATCCGTCGGGTCAAGGTGTTGCTGTGCCACGCCGGCGCCTCCGGGCGTCTATGAGCATCTCCTGGACGTTGCGCAGGGGTTGGCCGTCCGTGTCGGTCGCCTGCCGCGTCCACTCGCCGTCCGGGCCGAGGTGCCAGGAGGCGGTGGTGTCGGACATGCCGGTGTCGAGCAGCCGGTTGAGGGCCGCGCGGTGGCCGGGGTCGACGACCCGGACCAGGGCCTCTATCCGGCGGTCGAGGTTGCGGTGCATCATGTCGGCGCTGCCGATCCACACCTCCGGTTCGCCGCCGTTGCCGAAGGCGAAGACCCGGGAGTGTTCGAGGAAGCGGCCGAGGATCGAGCGGACCCGTATGTTCTCCGACAGGCCCGTGACGCCCGGGCGGACGGCGCAGATGCCCCGCACCCAGATGTCGACCGGCACGCCCGCCTGGGAGGCCCGGTAGAGGGCGTCGATGACCGCCTCGTCCACCATCGAGTTGACCTTGATGCGGACGAAGGCCGGACGGCCCGCACGGTGGTGCTGGACCTCCTTGTCGATCCGCGCGACCAGGCCGTCCCGCAGGGACTTGGGGGCCACCAGCAGACGGCGGTAGGTCTCCCGGCGGGAGTAGCCGGAGAGCCGGTTGAAGAGGTCCGAGAGGTCCGCGCCGACCTGCGGGTCGGCCGTCAGCAGGCCGAGGTCCTCGTAGAGGCGGGCCGTCTTCGGGTGGTAGTTGCCGGTGCCGACGTGGCTGTAGCGGCGCAGGGTCTCGCCCTCCTGGCGCACCACCAGGGACAGCTTGCAGTGCGTCTTCAGGCCGACCAGGCCGTACACGACATGGCAGCCCGCCTCCTCCAGCTTGCGCGCCCACTTGATGTTGGCGTGCTCGTCGAAGCGGGCCTTGATCTCGACCAGGACGAGGACCTGCTTGCCGGACTCGGCGGCGTCGATGAGCGCGTCGACTATCGGGGAGTCGCCGGAGGTGCGGTACAGGGTCTGCTTGATCGCGAGGACGTCGGGGTCGGCCGCCGCCTGCTCCAGGAAGGCCTGGACCGAGGTGGAGAAGGAGTCGTACGGGTGGTGCAGGAGCACGTCCCGGGCGCGCAGGGCCGCGAAGATGTCGGGCGGGGACGCCGACTCGACCTCGGCGAGGTCGCGGTGGGTGCCGGCGACGAACTTCGGGTACTTCAGCTCCGGCCGGTCGAGGCTGTGGATGCGGAAGAGGCCGGTGAGGTCCAGGGGGCCGGGCAGCGGGTAGACCTCGGCCTCGGAGATCTTCAGCTCGCGGACCAGCAGGTCCAGCACCTCGCGGTCGATGGACTCCTCGACCTCCAGGCGCACCGGCGGCCCGAAGCGGCGCCGCATGAGCTCCTTCTCCAGGGCCTGCAGGAGGTTCTCGGCGTCGTCCTCCTCGACCTCCAGGTCCTCGTTGCGGGTGATCCGGAAGGCGTGGTGCTCCAGGATCTCCATGCCCGGGAACAGCTCTTCCAGGTGGTTGGGGGCGGCGATGACGTCCTCGATGGGAACGTAGCGGCCCGGGGAGGCCTCCAGGAAGCGGGACAGCAGCGGCGGCACCTTCACGCGCGCGAAGTGCTTGTGCCCGCTGACCGGGTTGCGCACGACCACGGCCAGGTTCAGGGAGAGGCCGGAGATGTACGGGAAGGGGTGCGCGGGGTCGACGGCCAGCGGCGTGAGGACCGGGAAGATCTGGTGCCGGAACAGCGTGAAGAGGCGGGCCTGTTCCTTGTCGGTCAGCTCCGACCAGCGGACCAGGTGGATGCCCTCGTCCGCGAGCGCGGGGGCGACGTCCTCGTGGTAGCAGGCGGCGTGCCGGGCCATCAGCTCGCGGGAGCGGGCCCAGATCATCTCCAGCACCTCGCGCGGCTGGAGGCCGGAGGCGGACCTCGTCGCCACCCCGGTGGCGATGCGGCGCTTCAGGCCGGCCACCCGGACCATGAAGAACTCGTCCAGGTTGCTCGCGAAGATGGCGAGGAAGTTCGCGCGTTCCAGCAGCGGCGTGTCGGGGTTCTCGGCCAGCTCCAGGACCCGCTCGTTGAAGGCCAGCCAGCTGCGCTCCCGGTCGAGGAAGCGGCCCTGGGGCAGCGGCGTGCCGTCGGCCTGGGCCTCCTCGTACGCGTCGAGACCCGCGTCGAGATCGGGTTCCAGGTCGGAGACCACGGCGGCCACGGCGTGCTGACGGTGCGCGGCGATGGAGCCCACGGAGGGCTGGGGGTGCTGTACCTCTGCCTGGGTGTCTCGCTGACTCATGAACCCATTCTTCCGCGCCACGGGCGACACGGGCGCGTCGGAACGTGCGGGCGGGAGCGTCACGGCCCCGTTCCCCACGGGCCCCTCGGGGGGCGGCGAAGGCTCTGGCACGGCGGGCTTCATTGGCCGAGCGTCGCAAGCCTTGCTGAATCAACGGTTACGGCGACATGACGTGTGGGATAGCGGGGAGCGGCTCGAAGGGTTCCCGGATGCGAAAACGCCGGTCCGGTACGTCCCTCCCTCGTGGAGGGACGTACCGGACCGGCGTGGATCCGGACCGTCAGGCGGTCCGGCGGCGCAGCACGGCGTACGCGGCGGCACCGGCGGCCGCGGCGACGGCGAGGACCAAGCCGGTGGCGGCGAGGTGCGGGGCCCGGAACCCGGTCAGCGGGCCGCGCCCCGGACGCCACAGCTCGCGCAGGTACAGCCGCAGCACGAACGTGGTGGCGCCGGCGGCGGCGAGCGCCGGGAGGGTGCGGCGCAGGGCCAGGCCGGCGAGGGCACCGAGGGTCAGCGCGCACAGCACCAGGGCGGGCAGCAGCGGGCCGCGCGGCACGAAGACGCGGTCCCACGTCCAGTCGGTGACCAGGACGTCCTGGTCCGCGGACCACACCCCGCCGTAGACCAGGGCGAGCAGCGCGGCCCCGGCCGGCAGGGGCAGGGCGGCCGTGGCCAGCTTGGCCGTCAGCCGGCGGACCGGGGTGACGGCCTGGGTCCGGGCGAGCCGCGCGGTGCCGGACTCCAGCTCGCGGCCGACCAGCGCGGCCCCGGCCCAGGCGGCCACCGCGCAGGGGGCGTAGGAGAGGGCCTCGCCGAGGAGGTTCATGACGTTGTTCGTGTCGGTGAAGGCGGTGTAGGTGCACCAGTGACCGGGGTGCGCGCAGGCCCGGTCCCGGGGGGCGGCCGTGTAGGGGACCCAGAGCAGTCCGCCGGCGGCGAGCAGGACGAACGCGGTCCAGACGAGCAGGGCCGGCCGGTGCAGCCGGAGCAGGGTGCGGCGGGTGGCGGGGCGGGCGGGGGCGAGCGCGGTCATACGGCGGCTCCCGCGCCGGTTCCGGTACCGGTTCCCGCACCGGTTCCCCCGCCGAGGGCGGTCGTCCGGCCGGCCCGGGTGCCGGTGGTCCGGCGCCGTACCAGCCAGAGCGCGAGCCCGGCGAGCAGGGCGGCGAGGGCGAGCAGGGCGCCGGTCGTGGCGAGCTGCAGCGGCCAGTAGTGGGAGTAGGGGTGGTAGTCGGTGTAGAAGCCGGCGGCGCCGCGCCGGTCGTTGAGGGCCCGGCAGCCGGGGCTGATGTCGACGGTGCAGGTGGAGGCGGGCCGGTGGGCGCCGGACGAGGTGACGATGCCCTCCTCGACCTTGATGCCCGAGTACGACGGGGACGCCCGGCGTCCGCTGACGCTGGTGGCGGCCGGCCACAGGTGCGGCAGGGTCAGGTGGACGGCGATCCACAGCGGGGCCACGGCGAGCGCGGAGGCGCACAGCGCGAGCAGCGAGCGTCCCAGCAGCAGCCCGATGAGCGCGCCGAGGACGAGACCGGTTAGTGCGAGCCCGGCGACGATCGGGCCGCCCGAGTAGAAGGTGGGCACGTCGTCCCAGGGCTTGACGGAGTCGATCCGGTGGTACCCCGCCGACCAGACCACATGGTGCAGCAACGCGAGCACACCGGTGCCCGTGGTGACGAGGAGGGCCGGCACGGTGAGCCGCGTGGCCAGCCAGCGCACCGGCGACACCGTCTGCGTCCAGGACAGCCGTGCCGTGCCGCTCTCCAGCTCGCGGCCGGTCAGGGCGGCGCCGGCCCAGGCGGCGGCCAGGAACGGGACCGCCAGGACGGCGAAGGTCGTGTACTGGTGGAGGTCCTTGTAGCGCAGGATCGCGTCCTGGTCGTACCGGCACGGGGTGAGGCGCCAGCAGCGGGTGTGGTACTGGTGCCAGCCGGTGGCCGCGGCGTCGGTGAGCGGGCCCCACAGCCACAGCAGCGTGGCGGCCACGCCGACCACGAGGACGGTCCAGGCGTACAGCGCGGGGCGGTGCAGGCGCAGCAGCCAGCGGATCTGGCGCGGGGCGGTCGCCACCCGGGCCGGGGCGCTCGGGGTGGCGGTCACGCGGCGTGCTCCTCGGTCTCGGCCGGGGTCAGGGCGGGCGCCCCGGGGTTGCGCAGATGGGCGAGGACGAGTTCCTCCAGGGAGGGCGCGGCGGTGCGCCAGTCGCCCGGGAGCGGACCGGCCGGGCGGATCAGCGCGCTCACCTGGCGGCCGGTGACCCGGGACTCGACCACGGTGTGCCCGCCGAGGCCGGCGGACTCCGCGGCGCCGGAGACCCGCAGATGGGCGGCGAGCAGGTCGTCGATCTCGCCGGCCAGCCGGATCCGGCCGTCGCCGACCAGCAGCAGGTGGTCGCAGGAGTCCTCCAGCTCGGCGACGACGTGGGAGGACATCACGATGGTGGTGCCGTACTGGGCGGCCTGCGCCATCAGCGTGCCCATCAGCTCGTGCCGGGCCAGCGGGTCGAGGTCGGCCATCGGCTCGTCCAGGAGCAGCAGTTCCGGCCGCTTGCCGAGGGCGAGGGCGAGCGCGACGCGGCTGCGCTGACCACCGGAGAGGGAGCGGACCCGGGCCCTGGGATCCAGGCCGCCGCCCCTGACGACCCGCTCGGCGCCGGCCGCGTCCCAGTGCCCGGGATTGAGGTCGGCGCCCATGCGGAGCGTCTCGGCGACGGTGAGCTGCGGGTACAGCGGCTTGTCCTGGGCGACGTAGCCGACCCGGGGGCGGGCGGCGGCCGGCGTGGTGCCGAGCACGCTCACGCCGCCCTCGGTGGGCGCGGTGAGCCCGGCGGCCAGGGCGAGCAGGGTGGACTTGCCGGCGCCGTTGGGGCCGACGACCGCGCACACGCGCCCGGCGGGCAGCCGGAACGAGCAGTCCCGCAGGGCCCAGCGCGCGCGGAGGCCGAACCGTTTCCCCAGAGCCTCGGCCCTCAACGCCGTGTCGCTGCTCATGTCGGGTCTCCCTGGAAGTGCGTGTCGAGTACGGCGGTGAAGAGTGCGGCCACGTCGTCCCGCTCCAGCCCGGCGGCGCGGGCGCGGTCCGCCCACCGCTCCAGCTCCGTGCGCAGCGGGGAGTCCGCGGGGGCGGTGCCCAGGGACCGCCGGACGAAGGTGCCGAGCCCGCGCCGCGCCTCCACCAGGCCCTCGCGCTCCAGTTCGCGGTACGCCTTCAGGACGGTGTTGGGGTTGATGGCGGTGGCCTCCACGACCTCGCGTGCGGTGGGCAGCCGGTCGCCCGGCTCCAGCAGGCCCATGCGGAGGGCGTGCTTCGTCTGCTGGACGATCTGCACGTAGGTGGCCACGCCGCTGTGCCGGTCGATGCGGTACTCGACCATCCGGTGCACCACCCTTTCACTAATTGAGTAGTGAAAGGGTGGTGCAAAAGAGGGGCGGTCGTCAAGGCGACCGCCCCTCGTGCCCCGGACCCGGGGAGATGTCAGGTTTCGGCGCGGTACATCAGGTCCGTCTCGTGCACCGTGAACCCCAGCCGCTCGTACACCGACACCGCCGCCTTGTTGTCGGCGTCGACGTAGAGCATCGCGGTCGGCAGCTGCTGGGCGGCCAGGTGGCGCAGCCCGATCGTGGTGAGGGCCTTGCCGAGGCCGCCGCCCTGCTCGCCGGGCCGCACCCCCAGGACGTACACCTCGCCGAGCCCCTCCTCGGCGTGCACCTTGGTCCAGTGGAAGCCGACCAGCTCCCCGCGCCGCTCGGCGAGGAAGAACCCGGCCGGGTCGAACCAGGGCTCGGCCTTGCGGTCGTCCAGGTCGCGCTGGGTCAGCGAACCCTGCTCGGGGTGGTGGGCGAAGGCTGCGGCGTTCACCGCGAGCCAGGCCGCGTCGTCCTTGCCGGGCACGAAGGCGCGCACGGTCACACCCTCCGGCAGCACCGGATCGGGCAGCTCCAGGTCGGTCAACGACCGTCGCATCTGGCGCAGTTCGCGGAACAGGGTCAGGCCGAGCACCTGGGCCAGGTGCCGGGCGGCGGGGTGGCCGCCGTGCGCCCACACCCGCAGCCGCTTGCCGGAGGCGGCGAGCAGGGCCGCACCCAGCGCCCGCCCGTGCCCGTGCCCGCGGTGCGCGGGGTGCACGACCAGCTCGGCGGCCGGCGCCTCCACCGGATCGGTGTCCTCCAGCTGGGCGTAGCCGACGAGTTCGCCGTCGACGCACAGCAGCAGGTGCGAGACGCCCTCGCGGCTGTCCCCGCGCAGTTGCAGCCGGCCCTGCTCGGACACCGGCTGCTGCCCGTCGACCCGGGCGGCCTCGCCGAGCAGGCGCAGCACGGCCTCGGCCCGGTCCGGGGTGAGCGCGGAGAAGGTCTCGATGGAGCGGGCGGGAAAGCCCCGTACGGTGTCGTCGCTGCTCATGCGTACGAGAGTACGGGGCCACCGGGGCGAAGTCCCGGCACACCGGCCGCAAAAGGACCCGCAAAGGGAAACCAGGATGTAACCCCGAACCCCCTGTCGCGCTACGCGCGTTGACCCTAGGCTGCGCCGAGCCACCACAGCCGACCCACAGGGGGGTCCCATGCCAGCCGCGCCCCGGCGCACCGGACGCCGTACGTACGCCCTTCTCGCAGGCGCAGCCACCCTCGCCACGGCGGCGGCGCTGACCGCCGCCCTCCCGGCGGACGCGCACGAGAGCCACCACCGGCCGGGCCGCTACCAGGACGTCCAGCTGCTGTCCTTCAACGACCTGCACGGCAACCTGGAGCCCCCGTCCGGCTCCTCCGGCAGGGTCACCGAACTCCAGCCGGACGGCACGACGAAGACGATCGACGCGGGCGGTGTCGAGTACCTCGCGACCCACCTCCGCCAGGCCCGCGAGGGACACCCGTACTCGGTCACCGCGGCCGCCGGCGACCTGGTCGGCGCCTCCCCGCTGCTGTCGGGCCTGTTCCACGACGAGCCCACCGTCGAGGCGCTGAACAAGCTGGACCTGGACGTCACCTCGGTCGGCAACCACGAGTTCGACGAGGGCGCCCGGGAACTGGGCCGCCTGCAGAACGGCGGCTGCCACCCCACGGACGGCTGCTACGGCGACCAGGAGTTCCAGGGCGCCGACTTCCCGTACCTGGCCGCGAACGTCCAGGACGAGAAGACCGGCAAGCCGCTCCTGAGGCCGTACTGGATCTGGAAGAAGAAGGACGTCAGGATCGGCTTCATCGGGGTCACCCTGGAGGGCACCCCGGGCATCGTCTCCGCCGACGGCGTCAAGGGCCTGTCCTTCAAGGACGAGGCCGAGACCATCAACAAGTACGCCAGGGTCCTCCAGCGCCAGGGCGTGCAGTCGATCGTGGCCCTGATCCACGAGGGCGGCTACCCGGCCTCCGGCTCCTACAACTACGACTGCGACTCCCCGGGCGCGGGCAGCGGCATCTCCGGCCCGATCGTGGACATCGCCAAGAACGTCACCCCGGCGGTGGACGCCCTGGTCACCGGCCACACCCACCAGGCGTACGTCTGCACGATCCCGGACCCGTCCGGCCGTCCCCGCATGGTGACCTCGGCGTCCTCCTTCGGCCGCCTCTACACCGACACCACGCTGACCTACGACCGCCGCACCGGCGACATCGCGCGTACGGCGGTGCGGTCCGCGAACCACGTGGTCACCCGGGACGTCCCCAAGGCGGCGGACATGACCGGCCTGATCTCCCGCTGGAACACCCTGGCCGCCCCCATCGGCAACCGTCCCATCGGCTGGATCTCGGCCGGCGTCGACAACACCGGCACCGAGTCCCCGATGGGCGACCTGATCGCCGACGCGCAGCTCGCCCACGGCCGTGAGCTGGACCCGAGGACCAGCCTGGCCCTGATGAACCCGGGCGGCGTCCGGGCCGGCCTGACCTACGCGGCAACGGGCGCCGAGGGCGACGGCGTGGTCACCTACGCCGAGGGCTTCACCGTGCAGCCGTTCTCCAACACCGTGAACCTCCAGGACTTCACCGGCGCCCAGCTGGTCCAGGTGCTCAAGGAGCAGGTGAGCGGCGTCAACGCGGCGACTCCGAAGATCCTCCAGCCGTCCGCCGGCCTCACCTACACCCTGGACCTCACCAAGTCGGGCGCCGACCGCGTGGTCACCGACTCGATCCGCCTGAACGGCGCCCCGATCGACCCCGCGGCCACCTACCGCGTCGCCACCAACAGCTTCCTCGCGGGCGGCGGCGACGGCTTCCCGACGCTGGGCCAGGGCACGAACGACCTGGTCGGCTCGGACGACCTGAGCGCGCTGCAGAAGTACCTGACGGCGAACTCCTCGGCCGCGCACCCGATCGCCCCGCCGAAGGCGGACCGGATCACGGTCGTGAGCTGAGCCCCGCCGGGGCGGGGCCCGTGCCTCAGTTCTTCTTCCGGCGGTCGAACCAGACGGTCGCCGCCGTCGGGGCCAGCCCCGCCCAGAAGAGGACCTGGGGCACGGTCCGCCCGGTCCACGGCACCTGGGTCAGCAGCAGGGCGCAGAGCATGGCCCAGGCGGCCTGGCCGAGCACGATCCGGGGCCAGCGGCGGCGCCGGACCAGGGAGCGGATGTTGTACCGGACGCCCTTGCGCAGCCGGCGGTAGCGCAGCAGGGCGCCCACCGCCCACAGGGCGGCGAACGGCACGAGCGTCCACAGCCGTTGGCCGACGGGGACGGGCAGCGCGCGCCGGGGCTCGCCGTCGGTGGCGAACAGGTCGAGCATCACCCCGGCGAGCGCCACGCACAGCAGGGCGAGCCAGCGCACCCCGCGCAGCAGCCGGTACGAGGCGTCGTCCAGCCCCTCGCGCAGGGGGGCGGAGTCCGGGGTGACGGCGAGGGCGTCGGCGTAGAGCGTGGCGGCTTCGGCGGCCTTGACGCCCGGGGAGGCGGCGGCCTGCTCGGTCCGCCGGGCCAGGGCCTGGGGGTGGTGGGGATCGAGCCGGAGGATGGCCCGGTCCATCTCGTCGGCGAGGGCCCGGTCGCCCGTCAGGTTGGCTATCGACCAGCGCACCTCGTACGGGTACACCTCCTCGGGCGCCAGCCGGACGGCCTCGCGGGCCAGTTCGTCCGCCTCCCGGCAGAAGGCGTCCATGGCGTCCCGGCTGACCCCGCCGCCGTTCGCCTGTCCGAAGCGGAGGGCGCGGATGGCGGGCAGCCACTGGGCGAGCCGCGCGTAGCCGACCCAGTAGGCGGGGTCGAGGCGGATGACCTCGCGGAGCACGTCCTCCGTGTCCACGACGCGGCCGCAGGCCTGCAGGGCGTGGGCGCGCTGGAGGAGCGCGGGCACGTGCTCGGGGGCGAGTGCCAGCGCCCGCTCGGCGGCCTCCAGCGCCTGGGCCTCCTCGCCCTTCACCGCCCGGTGGCAGCGGGCGAGGCGGACCCAGGCGCCGACGTCCTCGGGGTCCTCGGCCAGCCGCCGGCCGAGCAGTGCCTTCGCCTCGTCGTGACGGCCCAGCTCGAAGAGCGCGTCCGCCCGCTCCAGGGCCGGGTGCAGTCCGGTGCTCACAGCTTCCGCCGCTTCTTCAGATAGGTGATCAGGTCGTCGTACGTCCCGCCCTCGTTGGCGAACATCGCCACGTTGCGGGCGGAGGCGAACCAGGGCTCGGTGGAGGGGGCGACCTCCCCGGCCGCGGCCAGCAGGTCCTTCATGCCGATCAGCCGGACGGTGCCGGTGCGGGCCGAGTCGAGCAGGGCGCGTTCGGCGGCGGCCTCGCAGACGTGCGCCAGGTCGGCCCCTGACAGCCCGTCGGTGACCTTGGCCAGCTTGGCCAGGTCGATGTTCTCGATGGGCCGTTCGCGCAGGTGGTAGCGGAGGATCGCCTCGCGGGCCGGGGCGTCCGGGGGCAGCACGAGCAGGGTGCGGTCCAGCCGTCCGGGCCGGCGCAGGGCGGTGTCCACGTCCCAGGGCACATTGGTCGCGGCCAGCACGAAGACGCCCTCGTTGGCGGCGGAGTCGATGCCGTCCAGCTCGGTCAGCAGCTGGTTGACGGTGGTGCGCATCCCGCTGTGCGCGCTGCGGCTGCGCTTGCCGCCGAGCGCGTCCAGCTCGTCCAGGAAGACCACGCAGGGGGCCTGCCGGCGGGCGGTCTGGAAGATCTCGTGCATGTTGCGTTCGGAGTTGCCGATCCACATGTCGAGCACGTCGTTGACGGACACCGACAGGAAGGAGGCGCCGAGTTCCCCGGCTACGGCCCGCGCGATGAACGTCTTCCCGCAGCCCGGCGGGCCGTACAGCAGCAGTCCGCCGCGCAGGCTCTTGCCGTACAGCCTGCGCAGCTCGGGGTTGCGCAGCGGCGCGAGGAAGGCGGCCTCCAGCCGGTCCTTGACCTCCTGCATCCCGCCGACGTCGGCGAGCCGCACCCCGCCGGGCTTTTCCACGTCCCAGGCGTCGGCGTCCCCGGGGCCGTCCTTCCCGTCGGCCCGCAGCGGTGCCTGGGGTGTGACGAACCGGGGCGGTACGACGTCCCCGACCTGCTGCTCGGCGGCCCGCCAGTCGAACCGGGCACGGTCACCGGCAGCCGGCACCCGCGGGGTCTCCTGCACCGGCGCCTGCGTGGCCTCGTGCACCGGCGCCTGCGGGGGCATCCCCATCGCCCGGGCCATGAGCTGCCGCGCCTGCGCGTCGCCGGGCGCGTGCTGCAGGGCGACGGCCGCCTCGGCGACCGCCGCCTCGTTCTGACCGGCGTTCAGCAGCAGCTCGGCCAGGTGCAGTCGGAGCGGAACGTCGGCAGGGGCGGCCGCAACTGCCGTACGCAGGCTCTGTATCAGGGGGGAGTCTTCCGGCATGACGCCCACCCTACGGAACCGCCCCGGGTCAGGAGGCGGCAGGCGTCCAGTCCCCCAGCCAGTCCGCGACCTCCTGGTTCGCGGCCTGGGCGTCGGTCAGCTGGGGACGGTCGCCGCTCGCCGCGCCCGAGCCCGCGCCGGTGTTCCGGTACTCGGCGAAGCGGTCGTCCTTCCAGGAGAAGCCGCTCATGTCGGTCCAGGGCGCGGCCTTGATCGCGGCGCTCAGCGACGTGTTGCGGACGGTGGTCTGCGGGTCGAGGGTGGCGTCGCCGCCCGCGTGCCAGGGCCGGCCGAGGTGGAAGCTCTGGTCGGAGACGCTGCCGGTCACGGCCGAGTTGGCGATCAGGATGCCCTTGCGGCCGGCCGCGGTGCTGGGGGCCGTGACATAGCCGGCGGAGCTGCCGTCCCAGCGCTTCTTCAGGGTGATGACCGACCGGTCGATGACGGCGGTGGCCCGCCCGAAGACGAAGTCGACGTTGCCGGTGACGTAGGTCGGCCGCCTTGTCGGGGGTGTAGCCGTAGGAGCTCCCGGGGTCCCAGGCGGCGCCCGAGCCCCCGCTCTCGTTGCGGTCGGCGGTGCCGGAGAAGACGTTGCCGCGCTGGACGGGGGTGGCGGTGGCGTCCCTGATCACCGGGTTGTTCAGCCCCTGGAAGACGAGTTCTCCAGCAGCATGTTGGTCCTGCCGCGCGCGTAGTTCCCGTACGAGGACGTGATCGTCGTCCCCGGCTCGTCCTGGAGGTGGTTGTTGTACAGGTGCGCGTGGGCGACGTTGTCCGTGGAGGGGTTGCGCTGCTCGGTCTCGCGGATCCAGTTGTGGTGGATCGTGAGGTCGGCGGTGGCCGTGGTTCAGGCCGGCACGGCGGCGGCGGTGGTGCCGGCGGCCGAGGCCCGCGGCTGGGCGCCGGGGGCGAGGAGGCCGTAGCCGAGGGCACCGCCCGCGGCGAGCGCGAGCGGCAGTCCGTACGCGAGGGGCTTGCGGCTTCTGCGGTGGCGGGGCCTGGCCGTGCTGCGGTGCTCACTCATGCGGAACTGCCTTTCCTGCGGGTGATGGACCGCTGGGCAGTCGTCACGGAACGCGGGAAGGTTGCCGCCCCTCGGCGTTGTGCGTCATGCGCTCCAGGACGTGGACCGCGGTGCGGTACTCGTCGGGCGAGATGCCGGTCATGCACCGGTCGCGGAACGCCCGCACCCTCTCGGTGACGGCGGCCGTCCTGCGGTGCCCGTCCGGGGTGAGGGTCAGCCCGTGCGGGGCTGTGCGGGTCGCCCAGCCGCCGGTGAGGACGGCGTCGACGGAGTCCCTCAGCCGGTGGACGTCGGCGTTGGCGGCGAGTGCCGACAGGACGCCGGAGTCCGTCGCTCCGGGCGCCGTGTCGCGGATGACGTTGAGGACCTGCCAGTCGAGGCGGGTGAGGCCGAACTCCGACAGCACGTCGTTCATCGCGCGGGTGAGGGCCTTGTCGGTGCGGTTGAGCCAGTAGCCGATGGGTTTCACGCGGGGGTTCCTCCGGTGCGGTGCGGGGTGTTCAGCAGAGCGGGCCAGTCCTGCCCGTCCGCCCAGTCCGCGAAGGTCTGCCAGCCGGTCCCGGGGTGGGCGCGGCGCAGGCCGGGGACGTCGACGTCGAGGCCGGTGCCGGTGAAGTAGGCGAACATCGCCGCGAGGTCGGCGGAGTGGCTGCGGACCTGGGCGAGGGGGACCTCCTGGTGGGTGACCGGGCGGCCGAGGGCGGCGGTGAGGGCGGCCGCGATCTGCGCGGGCGTGCACTCGTCGGAGGCGATGTCGATCCGGTGGCCCGCGAAGTCGTCCCGGCGGCCGAGGACCAGCGCGGCGAACGCGCCGATGTCGGCGGCCGGGATGAGGGTGAGGGGCCGGTCGGCCGGCATGGGCCAGGCGAAGACGCCGGCGCGCAGTCCGTCGAGGCTCCAGCCGGTCGCGAAGTTGTCCATGAACGCGGCCGGGGCAATCACGGTCCAGGGCAGCCCGGAGGCGCGCAGGTGCTGTTCGACCACCCACTTGCTCTCGTAGTGCGGGATGCCGGTGCCCCGGTCGGCGTGGGCGGCGGAGGTGAGGACGACATGGCCGAGGCGGGCCCCGGCGGCGGCGTCCACGAGGGCCGTGCCCTGCCGGACCTCCGTGTCGGTGCCGGTGTCCGCGCCTGCGCCCGGGGTGAACGGGGTGGTGACCGCGAAGAGGGCGTCCGCGCCGGCCAGTGCGGCGTCGAGGGAGGCGCGGTCGTCGAAGTCGGCGTGCCGGACCTCGGCGCCCAGGCCGCGCAGGGTGTCGGCGGCGGGTGAAGCGGGCCGGCGGGTGAGGGCGCGGACGCGGTGGCCGGCGGCCAGCAGGGCGCGGGCGGTGGCCCCGCCCTGGGCGCCGGTGGCGCCGGTGACGGCGATGGTGAGCATGGGTGTCCCCCTGACGGATAGCATTACTGCGTGACGCATTTGCTGCGCCGTGCAGCAACCTATCCGTAATTCACTGCGTCGCGCAGTGTTTTTTCGAGACGCCAGGGAAGGAGCCCGCCGTGCCAGACCCCGACCGCGCCCGCCTCCACGAGGAGCTGGCCGTGGAGTCCCGGCGCCATCTGGCCGCGTACGTGCTGTTCAACCAGGCCGTCGCCGACCACCTCGGGATGCACCCGACCGACGTCCAGGCCCTGAGCCTGCTGACCGCCGAACCCGAGCCGCTCACCGTCCGCCGGCTCGCCGACCTCACCGGGCTCACCACCGGCTCGGCCACCCGTCTCGTGGACCGGCTGGAGCGCGGCGGCTACGTCACCCGCACCCCCGACCGGCAGGACCGCCGCCGGGTGCTGGTCACCCCGGTCCCGGAACGGATCGCCCGCGTCACCGCGCTCTGGGACGAGCTCGGCCAGGCCTGGCAGGCCCTCCTGGACGACCACAGCGAGGACGAGCTGAGGGCGATCACCCGGCACATGCGCCGGGTGCACGACCTCAGCCACACCCAGATCCGGCGCCTGCGGACCATGCCCAAGCCGGACTGAGCGGGACCGAGCCGGACCGACCCCGGGCCGGAGCCCGGCTCCCGGATCAGCCGGCCGACGGCTCCGGCGACCCGGCCGCCTCCCGCTTCTCGGGCATCTCCGGCGGCGGCGTGGGCGCCCCCGGCAGCCGGACCGTCGCCACCGTGCCGCCGCCCTCCGCGCGGGCCAGCGTGACCTCGCCGCCCGCCTGCTTCACCGTACGGGCGACGATGGACAGCCCGAGGCCGGAGCCGGGCAGGGCGCGGGCGCTGGGGGAGCGCCAGAAGCGGTCGAAGACGTGCGGCAGCTCGTCCTCGGCGATGCCGGGACCGTGGTCGCGGACGGTGAGCACGCCTTCCTCCAGCCGCACCTCGACCGTGCCGCCCTCCGGGCTGAACTTCACCGCGTTGTCGAGGATGTTGACGACCGCCCGTTCCAGCGCGGACGGCTCGGCCCGGACGAACCACGGCTGGAGGTCCGCGCTGATCGACAGCTCGGGGCCGCGCAGCCGCGCCCGGCGCAGGGCCGCCTCGACGGTGTCCTGCACCGCGACCACCTGGACCCGCTCGCCGCGCTGCCCCTCCGAGCGGGACAGCTCCTGGAGGTCCCCGATCAGCGCGGCCAGTTCGGTCATCTGCGCCTTCACCGAGGCGAGCAGCGCCTTGCGGTCCTCCGGCGGGAGGGGGCGGCCCGTCTCCTCGCTGCGGGTGAGGAGTTCGATGTTCGTCCGCAGCGACGTCAGGGGCGTCCGCAGTTCGTGGCCGGCGTCCGCGATGAGCTGCTGCTGGAGGTCGTGGGAGCTGGCCAGCGAGGCGGTCATCGAGTTGAACGACCGGGACAGCCGGGCGACCTCGTCCTCGCTGAGGTCCTCCACGGGGATGCGGATGGTCAGGTCCTCGGTCCGGGCGACGTGCTCCACGGCCTCGGTGAGCTTGTCGACGGGGCGCAGTCCGGCCCGGGCGACCGCGAGGCCCGCCGCCCCGGCGCCGACGACGCCGACGGCGGACACCAGGAGCAGGATCAGGGCGAGGTCGTTGAGGGTCTTCTGCGTGGTCTTCAGCGGCAGGGCGATGAGCACACCCACGTTGGGCCCGCGCCCGCCGCTCACGGTCGCGGTGGAGCCGACGGGCTTGGTGAGGATCCGCAGCTCGTTGCCCTCGTCGTCGCTGCCGTTGCGGAAGTACAGGATGTCGGGCGCGAGGTCCTTGATCTCCGTCCTGTCCGCCTGGGTGACCTTGATCCTGCCCGAGGCGCCGCCGAAGAGGCAGACCTTGCCGTCGTCCGTGACCACCTGGGAGTACCGGTCCCGGAGGAGGAAGGTGCCCGACTGCGGTGTGTCCGTGCAGTGGTTGAGGGTGAACTCCAGCTGGTCCGTCTGCGTGGTGTTCCGCAGGGACTTCTGCAGGTCCTGGTCGAGCTGGTCGTAGAGCTTGCGCTCCACGATGAACCAGCACGTCACCGACACCGCCGCCACCGCGAACGCCACCGCCGCGGCGACCAGCATCGCCAGCCGTGCCCGCAGCGGCAGCGCCCGGTACCGGCGCGCCAGCCGCTTCACTCGGCGCCGCCCTGCCTCAGGACGTAGCCCACCCCGCGCACGGTGTGCACCAGGCGCGGCTCGCCGCCCGCCTCGGTCTTGCGGCGCAGGTACATGACGTAGACGTCGAGGGAGTTGGAGGAGGGCTCGAAGTCGAAGCCCCAGACGGCCTTCAGGATCTGCTCGCGGGTGAGGACCTGGCGCGGGTGGGCCATGAACATCTCCAGCAGGGTGAACTCCGTGCGGGTCAGTTCGACGGGCCGCCCGCCGCGCGTGACCTCCCGGGTCGCGAGGTCCATGCGCAGGTCGCCGAAGGTGAGCGCCTCGTCCTCCTGGGCCTCGGCGGACACCGCCGCCGCGTACGAGCTGCGGCGCAGCAGGGCGCGGATGCGGGCGAAGAGCTCGTCCAGCTCGAACGGCTTGACCAGGTAGTCGTCCGCGCCCGCGTCCAGGCCGGTGACCCGGTCGCCGACGGTGTCGCGGGCGGTGAGCATCAGGATCGGGGTGGTGTCGCCCGCGCCCCGGATGCGGCGGGCCGCCGTCAGGCCGTCCATGCGGGGCATCTGGATGTCCAGCACGACCAGGTCGGGCCGGTAGGCCGTGGCCTTGTCCAGGGCGTCCGCGCCGTCGACGGCGACCTCGGTGTCGTACCCCTCGAAGGCGAGGCTGCGCTGGAGCGCCTCGCGTACGGCCGGCTCGTCGTCGACGATCAGGATGCGCTGGGGGTCACGGTCGCCTTCGGCGGGGCTCATCGCTCGCTTCCTCGGGGTGCGGGGGACGGGTGCCTCTCAGCGTGCCATGTCGGGGCGCCGGGGACACACAGGGCGGCCGGGCGGCCACGGTGGTCAGGCGGCCACCGTGGTCAGCCGGTGCAGCGGGACCTTGCGGCGGTGCGGACGGGCGGCGGAGGTGCGCAGGCCCATCAGCTGGGGGACCGGCGTGACGGTCGGCTGCCCGGGGGTGCGGGGCGCCGGAACGGGCACCTGCGGTTCGGAGGCGAGGGACAGGGCCAGGCTGAGACCGGCCGGGCCGCGCTCGCTGAACCGGTGGGGAACGTTCTTGATCATGACCTGCTCCTTGCACTGGTGTGTTGCTAACTGCCGGAGCCCGCCCGCAGCTTGGCCAGGTCGGACTTGACGGTGTCGACGGGGATGGCGAAGCCCAGGCCGATGCTGCCCGCGTCCGAGGACGAGGAGGCCTGCGAGCCGGAGGAGTACATCGCGGAGTTGATGCCGATGACGTGCCCGCTCGCGTCTATCAGGGCGCCGCCGGAGTTGCCGGGGTTCAGGGACGCGTCGGTCTGGATGGCCTTGTAGGTGGTGGTGGACGAGCCGGTGTCGCCGTTGAACTCACGGCCGCCGAACTGGAACGGCCACTGCCCGTCGCCGCCGTCCTGCCCCTGCCCCTGGTTCTCGTCGGTGGAGACGGTGACGTCCCGGTCCAGGGCGGAGACGATGCCGCTGGTGACCGTGCCGGTCAGGCCCTCGGGGGAGCCGATCGCGACGACCGTGTCGCCGACCTGGACGCCACCGGAGTCGCCGAGCGCGGCCGGCTTCAGACCGGAGGCACCCTGGAGTTTGATCAGCGCGAGGTCCTTGGAGCTGTCGGTGCCGACCACCTCGGCGGTGTAGCTCCTGCCGTCGCTGGTGCGGACCTTGATCGAGGTGGCGCCGGAGACGACGTGGTTGTTGGTGACGACCTCGCCGCCCGACGTGATGATCACGCCGGAGCCGGTGGAGGAGCCGCCCGCCAGCGTCGCGTTGATCTCGACCACGCTCGGGGTGACCGCGGCGGCGATGGAGGCGACATCGCCCCTCTTGCTCGACGGCACCACGGTGGTGCTGCTGCCCGCGGTGGCGACCGTGTCCCCGCCGGCCAGCTCCTGGAAGGCGTACGCCGTGCCGCCGCCGACCGCCGCCGCGACGATCGCGACCGCCGCGAGCAGGGCCACCGGGCCCCGGGGCCGCTTCTTCCCCGGCCCGGGAGCCGTGACCGCCGGCTCGTACGGCGGCGGGGGCGGCCACTCGGGGTTCACGGGGGCGGAGTAGGAGGGGTGCGGCTGCTCGTAGGTGCCCTGGCTCTCGGTCATGGGAAAAGAGTCCCCCGTGACCATGAGAGCTTCCTGAGTGTGCCCTGAGAAGCCCGGCAGAACCTTGTTTGCCCCATATAAAGACGCGCGCGAAGTGGCCGCGGGGGGCGGTCGGCGAAGCTACACGCAGCCGCAGCTCGTGCGCACCACCAGCCGTGAGGGGAACGTCTTCAGCCGCTCCCGACGGGACCCGGCGACCCGCAGCCCGTCGTCCAGCACCAGGTCGACCGCCGCCCGGGCCATCGCCGAGCGGTCGGAGGCGACCGTGGTCAGCGGCGGGTCGGCGAGCGCGGCCTCCTTGATGTCGTCGAAGCCGGCCACCGCCAGTTCCCCGGGCACGTCGATGCGCAGCTCGCGCGCGGCCCGCAGCAGACCGATGGCCTGGTCGTCGGTGGAGCAGAAGATCGCCGGCGGCCGGTTCGGCCCGGACAGCACGTCCAGGGCCACCCGGTAGGCGTCGTAGCGGTTGTACGGCGCCTCGAACAGCCGGCCCTCGATGCCGAGGCCCGCCTCCGCCATGGCCCGCTTCCAGCCTTCGACGTGGTCGGAGACCGGGTCGCCGACGGCCGGCGTCTGCGCCGTACCGCCCATGCAGGCGACGTACTCGTACCCGTGTTCCAGCAGGTGGCGCACGGCGAGCTGGGCGCCGCCGAGGTCGTCCGTCACCACGGCGACGTCGTCGATGGCCTCCGGCCGCTCGTGCAGCAGCACCACCCGGGCGTCCCAGGCGTCGATCTCGGCGGCGGCGAGGTCGTTCAAGGCGTGGGAGACGAGGATCAGGCCCGAGACGCGCATGCCGAGGAAGGCGCGCAGATAGTGGACCTCGCGCTCGCCGATGTAGTCGGTGTTGCCGACCAGGACCATTTTCCCGCGCTCGGAGGCGGCCTGCTCGACCGCGTGCGCCATCTCCCCGAAGAACGGCTGGCGGGCGTCCGGGATGATGAGGCCTATCAGGTCGGTGCGCCGGGAGGCCATGGCCTGGGCGACCCGGTCGGGCCGGTACCCCAGTTCCTTGATCGCCGCGAGGACACGCTCGCGCGTGGCCGGGGCGACCGGCCGGGGTCCGTTGTTGATGACATAACTGACGACGGCGGTGGAGGTTCCAGCCAGCCGTGCCACGTCATCCCGAGTCACCTTGGCCACGCGCGGAGTCTACGCGGATTGATCCGCTCTGGGCAGGGCGTATCACATGGCGGCCGGACGAGGATCCCGCGGGAGGGCGGGGCCGCCCGGGCGCAGCTCACGCGCCCACCGCGTCCCCGCTACGCCTCGGCGTGGACCTCGACGCCGTCCAGCACGGCGACCGCGTCCGCATCCTCCGGCTTTGCCCGGCCGGCCTTGGCCCTGGACCCCTCGGCGGAGCGGGCGGACCTGTCGGTCTTGTCGGCGGAGCGGTCGGGCTTCTCGGGGGTGACGAACCGGTAACCGACGTTCCGGACGGTTCCGATCAGCGACTCGTGCTCGGGGCCGAGCTTGGCGCGCAGCCGCCGTACGTGCACGTCCACCGTCCGGGTGCCGCCGAAGTAGTCGTACCCCCACACCTCCTGCAGCAGCTGGGCGCGGGTGAAGACGCGGCCCGGGTGCTGGGCGAGGTATTTGAGCAGCTCGAACTCCTTGAAGGTCAGGTCCAGGACCCGTCCCTTGAGCTTGGCGGAGTAGGTGGCCTCGTCCACGGACAGGTCGCCGTTGCGGATCTCCATCGGCGAGTCGTCGTTGACGAGCTGCCGGCGTCCCATGGCGAGCCGCAGCCGCGCCTCGACCTCGGCCGGGCCGGCGGTGTCCAGCAGGACGTCGTCGATGCCCCAGTCGGCGGTGACGGCGGCGAGGCCGCCCTCGGTGACGACGAGGAGCAGCGGACAGCCGGGACCGGTGGACCGCAGCAGCTGGCACAGGCTGCGCACCTGGGGGAGGTCGCGGCGGCCGTCGACCAGGATGACGTCGGCACCGGGGGTGTCGACGAGGGCGGGGCCCTCGGCGGGGGCGACCCGCACGTTGTGCAGCAGCAGGCCGAGCGCGGGCAGCACCTCCGTCGACGGCTGGAGGGCGTTGGTCAGGAGCAGCAGAGAACTCATACGTCTGGTTCCTCCTCGGTCTCTGCGAGGACTGTGCGGACGGGCACTGCTCTGCGATCCCGAAGGCCCCGTACACCGGCGGTCACCTGGGGTTCCCCGCTTCGTATACAACGCTTCCGAAAGCACAAAAGGACCCGGGGGCTACGCTGCCCGAGTCCTCTGCCCAGCAGAATAGCCCACATGAGCAACCGTCCGGCAGGTGATGTGGCCCGTTCCACCGTTCGTCCGCATTCCGAGACAGGCAGACGAGGCCCTGTGCGGACATTCCTGCGCACCCCCGACGGAATTCCGGTCGATTCCGTATACGATCCCGGCTCCGCCGTGCACGGAAGTCTTCCCGACACCCCCCGTGCGTCCTCCCGTGACCTGGTGTTCGTGATCGCGCACGGCTTCACCGGGGACGTGGACCGCCCGCACGTGCGCCGTGTCGCGGGCGTCCTGCGCGGCTACGGCGCGGTCGTCACCTTCTCCTTCCGCGGCCACGGACGCTCGGGCGGCTGTTCCACCGTCGGCGACAAGGAGGTGCTGGACCTCGCCGCCGCGGTGGAGTGGGCCCGCGGCCTGGGTCACACCCGTGTGGTGACCGTCGGCTTCTCCATGGGCGGCTCGGTGGTGCTGCGGCACGCGGCGCTGCACGGCGGCACGGACGCCGTCGTCTCCGTCAGCGCCCCGGCCCGCTGGTACTACCGCGGCACGGCCCCCATGCGCCGCCTGCACTGGCTGGTCACCCGGCCCGAGGGCCGCCTGGTCGGCCGCTACGGTCTGCGCACCCGCATCCACCACCGGGACTGGGACCCGGTGCCGCTCTCCCCGGTCGAGGCGGCCTCCAGGATCGCCCCGACCCCCCTGCTGATCGTGCACGGCGACCGGGACGGATACTTCCCCCTCGACCACCCCCGGATGCTCGCCGAGGCGGCCGGTGAGCACGGCGAACTCTGGATCGAGCCGGGCATGGGCCACGCGGAGCACGCGGCCGACGACGCCCTGATGGCCCGGATCGGGCACTGGTCGGTGTCGGCGGCGGGCTAGCCTGCCCCACACTGTTCTTGTCTTTCTCTTGGATTGTTCTTGTTCCCTGCCGTCGATTGAGGATTCAGATGCCCCAGGTCACGGTCCGCTACTGGGCCGCCGCCAAGGCCGCGGCCCAGGTCGCCGAGGAGCCGTACGAGGCGGACACGCTGGCCGACGCGCTGGCCGCCGCGCGTGCGCGCCACCCCGGCGAACTGACGCGCGTGCTGCAGCGATGCTCCTTCCTCGTCGACGGCGACCCCGTCGGGACCCGCGCGCATGAGACGGTACGGCTGGCCGAGGGCGGCACGGTCGAGGTGCTCCCGCCGTTCGCAGGAGGGTGAGCGATGACCGACCAGCCGTACCAGGGCGGCCCCTACGAGGGCTACGACCCCTACCAGCAGCAGTGGCCCACGCACGACCAGCCGTACGCGCCGGCACCCGGCCACGACCCGGAACTCACCCAGCAGTGGCAGGGCCAGACCTGGGATACCCAGACGCACGCGCCGGTGCAGGCGGCGGAGACGGCGTACCTGCCCCGGCAGGAACAGCAGCAGGCGTACGGGCAGCACCAGCAGGCGCAGTACCAGCAGCCGCAGCAGTACCAGCAGGCGCAGTACCAGCAGCCGCAGCAGTACCAGCAGGCGCAGTACCAGGAGCCGCAGCAGTACCAGCAGGCGCAGTACCAGGAGCCGCAGCCGTACCAGGAGCCGTACCGGGAGCCGTACGCGGCGGCCTGTCCGGAGTCGCAGGCGGCAGGGTACGCGCAGGCACCCGCGGCCCCGGCGCCCGAGCCGCCGGCCGAACCGGAAGCCGGTGCGGCGGGCACGGCGGACGGACCGTCCTACGGCCCCGCCACCCTCGCCGGCAATGCGCGCATCACCGACGCCCAGCGGGCCCGCCTGGAGGGCCGTTCCCCGGTCATCGAGCCCGGCATGCAGCCGGCGCTGCTCACGGCCGTACTCGGCCTGCTGCTGGCCGCGGCGGCGCCGATCGCCTCGTACGCCCTCGTCGTACCGCTCGTGGTGCTCCAGGCGGTGACGGCGGCGGGCTGGTTCCGGCTGAACGGCATGTGGCCCGCCCGGCAGGGCATCGCGCTGGCGTTCGCGGGCGCGCTCACGTCGGACGTGGCGGTCCTGGCGGCCGGCCGCGACCACGCCCTGCCGGCCATCCTCGGCCCGCTCGCCCTGTGGGTCCTGCTCTCCCTGGTCCTCCAGCTGCGCTCGCACGCCTCGCCGGACGAGCGGATGTACGGCCTGATGGCGACGGTCGTCTCGGCGGCGCTCGCGGTCCTGGCCACGGGCTACCTGGCCGCCGACCCGCACGCGGTCTCGGTCGGCGCGGCGGCGGTCGCGGTGGCCGTCCTGGCCCGCGCCCTGCCCCTGCCCACCCCCGTCTCGGTCGTGGCCTCCCTGCTGGCGGCGGCGGGCGCGGGGATCGCGGCGGGCGGCATGACGGACCTCGGCTCGAAGGGCGCGCTGCTGGGCGCAGCGGCCGGGGCGTGCGCCCTGATCGGCCACCGCGTGGCGAGCTACGACTACCCGTCCCGCTTCGTCCACTTCACGGCCGGAGTGGCCCTGCCGCTGTCGGCGGCGGCCCCGGTGGTGTGGGTCCTGGGGCGGGCGCTGGGGTAACGCCCGAGCGCTGCGCGGCTACGCGCACTTGATCCCGTCCACGAACGCCGCCCAGGCGCCCGCGTCGAAGACGAGGGCGCCTTGGGAGGGGGCCTTGCTGTCGCGGACGGGGACGAGGGTGGGGATGTTGTCGGCGACCTCGACGCAGGCGCCGCCGTCCGGGTTGCTGTAGCTGCTCTTGCGCCATGTTGCGTCAGTCAGGTCGGTGACTCGCACGGTATTCCTCCAACACCCGCAGGATGAACTCGCGAGACTTGGCCGGGGGCAGTGCCGCGTCCCGCACCGCATCGTACGCACGTTGCAGTTGCTCAACTGAGCCGTTTTCCTCGATCAGTTCGCCTCGGTACGCGTGCTCGACGTACGCCACAGTCCGCCCGTCCAGTCGCAGGAACATGACGTCGCTGCTCACCAGTCCATGCAGACCGCAGCTCTGCGGCAGTACCTGGATCGTGATGTTGGGGCGATCCGACATCCTCAGCAGGTGCTCCAACTGTTCCTGCCACTCCCGTGCTTCACGCAGCGGGGTGCGCAGCACCGCTTCCGCCAGGATGGCGCGGAAAGGTGGGGCCTCCGCCGCCTCCAGCAGTGACCGTCGTCCGATGCGGGCCTCGACCTGCTGATCCAGTTCCGCCCCCTTGGCGCCACCCAGGCTCAGCAGTTCACGCGCGTACCCGTCTGTCTGCAGCAGGCCGTGCACCGTGCTCACCGCGTAATGCCATAGGTTCACCGCCTCCGACTCGAGAACCATGTACCTGCGGTACTGCTCCTTGAACTGAGTCGGGTCCAGCAGCGCCAACTCCCACAGCGTCACCAGCAAGCCCGGCGTCCCATGGAACTGGTCCAGCGCCTGTACGACCTCCGGCCCGCCCAGTGTCTGACCGTTCTCCATCTTGCTGAACAGGGACGAGTCCCAGCCCACCTGCTTCGCGAGCTCCCGCAGGCTCAGCTTCCGCTCCGTCCTCAGCCGCCGTAGCTCCTCGGCGAATCGCTCCCTCGGTTCCTGGCTCCGTCCTGTGACCATCGATCGCTGTGGCATCGCGCTCCTGTTGAATTTGTTGAATTTGGCAGGCCCAGCGTTGAATTTGGGCCGCTCAACAGCCCGGACGCCCTTCCCGTGCGCCATGCTCCAAGCACCACCCGAACACGCAGCGTAGCCGCAGCTTCGCGCTGTGCTCATGCGTTCTTGGAAAGGAGCTGGCCGCATGACCCACGAGCCGGGACACCTGCTCTACGACCCCGCCACCGACAAGGTCGGTGAGTACCGGGACCGGGCCGGTCCCTACGTGTTACTGCGTCCCGTCGGCGGTGGCGTGGAGTGGCAGGCCGATCCGCGGACGGTGCGTCCGGCGACGGACCGGGAGCGGCTCGGGGCGGGGGTGCGGGCGGCCAATCACCGTACGCGGAGCCTGCCGCCGCCGTTGGACGAGGCCAGTCGGCCGCCGCGGCCCGTGCCCGGCTGTGCCGCCTGCCTGGAGCTGGCGGAGCGGCGGGAGGCGGCGCGGGTGGCGTACGACCGCAGCGCGGAGAGCGACGCGAACGTGCTGCTGCGCCAGCACCAGCGGACGGAGCACCGCGCATGACGGGCGCGGAGGACGCGGGGACCCGGGAGGAGGGGACCCGGTGGCTGGGTTACGCGGTCCCGCCGTTCCATCCCGCGTACGCACCCAGGGCTCACGGCACGTCCGGTGCGCCCGTCACCGGCCCCGCCCCGGCCCCGCGGCCCCGCCCCCGCCGCCGGCTGCCCGACGGGGCGGCCGTGAGCGGTCTGCTCGCCGCCCTCTGCGTGGCCTCGCTGCTCGCGGCGATCGGGCTGGCGGCCGTACGGGCGCGGTGCTGACGGGGTCGGGGAAAGCCGAAGGGCCGCACCCCCACTGGCGTCCAACCCAGGGGATGCGGCCCTCAGCCGTCACAGAGCCCGCGCACGGGCCGCACTCAGACCGCGATGGCCACCTCGGCCAGGCCGCCCTGCTGGGCGACGACCGTGCGGTCGGCGGTGGCGCCCGGCACCAGCGCGCGCACGGTCCACGTGCCCTCGGCCGCATAGAAGCGGAACTGGCCGGTCGCGGAGGTGGGGACCTCCGCGGTGAACTCGCCGGTCGAGTCGAGGAGACGGACGTAGCCCGTCACCGGCTCGCCGTCGCGGGTCACCTGACCCTGGATCGTGGTCTCACCGGGCTTGATCGTCGAGGCGTCGGGGCCGCCGGCCTTCGCTCCGCACATGTGGCAACTCCTTGAGGGGTAAAGGTCGGGAGGTCTTACTTGTTGGCGCCGAGCTCGATCGGCACGCCGACGAGGGAGCCGTACTCGGTCCAGGAGCCGTCGTAGTTCTTGACGTTCTCCACGCCGAGCAGCTCGTGCAGCACGAACCAGGTCAGGGCCGAGCGCTCACCGATGCGGCAGTAGGCGATCGTGTCCTTGGCGAGGTCGACGTTCTCCTCGGCGTAGAGGGCCTTGAGCTCGTCGTCCGACTTGAACGTGCCGTCGTCGTTGGCGTTCTTCGACCACGGGATGTTGCGGGCGCTCGGGACGTGGCCCGGGCGCTGCGACTGCTCCTGCGGGAGGTGGGCCGGGGCGAGCAGCTTGCCGGAGAACTCGTCGGGCGAGCGGACGTCGACCAGGTTCTGCGAGCCGATCGCGTTCACGACGTCGTCGCGGAAGGCGCGGATCGAGGTGTCCTGCGGCTTGGCCTTGTAGTCGGTCCTGGCGCGCTCGGGGACCTCGTCGCCGGCGACCAGCTCGCGGGCGTCCAGCTCCCACTTCTTGCGGCCGCCGTCGAGGAGCTTGACGCTCTCGTGGCCGTACAGCTTGAAGTACCAGTAGGCGTACGACGCGAACCAGTTGTTGTTGCCGCCGTAGAGGACCACCGTGTGGTCGTTGGCGATGCCCTTCTCCGACAGGAGCTTCTCGAAGCCCTCCTGGTCGATGAAGTCACGGCGGACCGGGTCCTGGAGGTCCTTGGTCCAGTCGATGCGGATCGCGTTCTTGATGTGGTTCTTCTCGTAGGCGGACGTGTCCTCGTCCACCTCCACGATCGCGATGGTCGGGTCGTCCAGGTGGTCCTGGAGCCAGTCGGCGTCGACCAGGACGTCGCTGCGGCTCATGCTCTTTCTCCTCCGGGGCAGTCGCGGCGGGGCGTGCGAGTAGAGAGGGGCGCGCGCTCGGGGCTCGAGCGGCGCACGGATGCCCTGGCAGCAGGGCGGGGAGACGCGGGAGCCGGGGGCTTCCGCTCAGAAGGGGCGACAGAGCATGGCGGCAACGCGGCACAGGTCCACTGCCCGCCGCTTCGTGAGATCCGCCTGTCGCTTCATGGGGCCGATCGTAGGGACGTCCGGGCGGACATGTCACCGGCGTGTCACATGACGAGACGCGATCGTCCGAATGGTGGGAAAGAAAAAGCGCCCGGAGGGTCGGCGGACCGCCCCGGACGCTCGCGCGCGTCCGCGAATCTACGGTACGGACGTGACCGTCTCGCCAGTCGGACAGCGAGGTCCGCCGGACTCCGTCGCCTACCCGGCGAGCCGGACGTCCGAACCCTTCACGGTGATCTCCACGCCGTCCGGCGCGGCCTGCACCTTGTCCAGCTTGATGCCGCCGGGCAGCTGGTCGATGGCCTGCTGGAAGTCGGTGATCTCGCGGATGCGGTTCTCGGCTATCGCGGCGGCGCCCAGCTGGGGCAGCGAGTCCGCGTGCACCTCGACCTTGTTGTTCACCACGCTCACCGAGCTGAGCACGGACACGGTCTGCTGGAGCCCGAGCGAGGAGACCGTCCCCTCCACCTTGACCTTGATCTTCCCGTTGCCGCCGTCGGAGAGGCCCACGACCCGGGCGGTGACTCCGGGGGCGACCTCGGTCGGCTCGGACTTGGCGGTCTTCAGCAGCTCGGCGTAGGAGACCGTCGCGGTGCCGGTCGCGGTGTCGGCGGTGGCGGAGCTGTAGTCGCCGGAGAACGCGACGCCCTTCATGTCGGCCTTGAGGTCGTCGATCCGGATGGTCTTGCCGGGCTTGCCGGTGGCCGCCTCGTAGTCCTTGATCTTCACCTCGACGTCGTCCAGGGAACCGCCCGCGACCTGGGTGAGGAACGGGAAGCCCTTGATGTCCACGTCCGGGGTCGAGGCCAGGTTCTCGGTCGACTTCAGCTTGTCCGCGGCCTCGCCCTCGGCGAAGTGCACGGCGACCCGGTCCACGACCACGAAGAGTCCGCCCAGGATCACGACGATGATCAGCAGTATTCGCAGGGCGCGCATGTGGTGGTTCCCCCGGTCGGCGACGGTTCGGTGGCTGCGGTGCTCGGATGCGGCGGTGTTCGGAAATCGGTGGTTCTACGCCACGGTAACCCTGCCGTGCCCCGGCGAACGGGGATTGTGGATCAGTTGTGACAGGGCGCACCGGACCTACCCTGTACCTATGTACGCCCGGCGACGGCACGCCTACTTCGCCATGATGGGGCTCTGCATCGGGCTCTTCGTCCTGGCCTGGGGAGTCGTACGCCTGTGGTCGGTCCCGGCGGCCGTCGGCATGTGCGTCGTCGCCATGGTCATCCCGCCGGTCGCCGCGATGATCGCCAACCGCCGGGGTCCGGAGGACCGCTGGTGGGACGACCCCTCCGGGGACCCGCAGTCGGACGAGTGGTGGGACGAACTGGACGGCAAGAAACGCCCGCGGCCGTAACCGGACGGGCCGTCGGCCGCGACGGGGGGATCACCGGCCGGCGCGGCTCAGTAGACGAGCGCCTGCGTCCCGTCCGCCAGGGACTCCTGCACGAACACCTGCGCGCCCGCGATCCGTACGCCCTCGATGACGTCCTTCTCCGTGATCTCCCGGCGCGCGGCGCACTGCGTGCACAGCGTGATCCGGCCGCCGGCCAGGATCGACTCCAGCAGGTCCGGCAGCGGGGCGGCGTGCGGCAGCTCGAACTCGGCCGCGCGTCCCGGGAGCGCGAACCAGGAGGACTCCCCGGTCAGCCACAGCGAGACCTCGACCCCGCTGGCCACGGCCACCGCGGCCACCGTGAACGCCTGCGAGCACCGCTCGGGGGCGTCCGCCCCGGCCGTCACCTTGATCACGAGCTTTTTCGCCATGCCCGAATCGTAATCCGCTTGCCCACAAGTACATGCACATGTCATGAGTCTCCTGTGAAGGCGCGGACGACGGATCCGCGCTTCCTATTCCCTGGGGGGGACCCGTGGAAGTGCCCGACAGAACCGATCCGGCGCCGGCGGACGCCGGCGGCACGGACGCGCGGCCGGTGCGGCGGCGGGGCCTCACGCCCCGGCTTCTCACCGGTGCCGCCGCGCTCGGCCTGGTCGCCGGGATCTGCACCGGCTATCTCGTCCAGGCCGGCCGCGAGCCCACCGCACTGCCCCCGCTGTCGCAGCCGAGGCTCGCCCAGGCCGAGGGCGAGGCACCGCAGCCCCTGTCCGCGGCGCGGGACCGCAAGGTCAAGGTCGACGGCGACCTGCGCGCACTCCTGCTGAGGAAGCCGAGCGGTGCGGGCGGGTCCCGGCCGGGGGACGGCACGGACGGCTGGATGGACCTGACCGAACTGGCCGAGACGTACAACGACCCGGCGGGCGGCTACGGCTGGCTGCTCAGCAAGGAGTTCCGCCGCGCCGCCGTCACCCGCTGGCGCGAGGGCACCCGCTCGGTCGAGATCCGGCTGATCCAGTTCCGGCAGCAGGAGGTTCTCGGCGCCCACGACGCGGCCGAGAGCGACTACTACTGGGCGCAGAACGCCGGCGACACCGACAGCTGGGCGATTCCCGGCACGGGCGACGGCATGGCGTACGCGCACCACAAGCCCCGCACCAAGTACGGCGTGCGGTGGTACGAGGCCGAGGCGCACGCGTGGCGCGGCGACGTCGAGATGCAGATCTGGGTGGACGACACCGCGCCGGTGCCGAAGAGGGCGATCCTGGACCTGGCCGAGCGGCAGATGGAGCGGCTGTGACGACCGAAAGCACCGAGCACCCGCGACAGCCCGGGGAACCCGCGCAGACCCCGGAGGCCCCGGAGGTCCTCGCCCCCGGCCCCGTACCGGCCGGTCCCGACGCCGGCGGACCCCGGCGCCGTGTCGCCCGCGTGGCAGGTGGCGCCGCACTGGCACTCGCCGTGGTCGCGGGTGTGAGCTGCACCGCGGTCGCCGTGCACGGGGCCGACCGCGCCCCGGGCGCCGTCACCTGGCGCCTGCCCAGGGCTTCCGCGGGCAGCCCGGCCAAGGCCGGGGGCCCCGGGCTGAGCGCCATGCTGCTGCCCTACGGGCACCGCTACGCGCACGGCCCGGACCTGAACGAGTTCGGCTCCGACACCGAGCTGACCGGCCGGCAGGCCACCGCGCTGCGCAAGCGGTCGCTGGCGCGCCTGCCCCGGTCCCAGCGGCAGGTGCTGGAGCGCGAGATCGACCGGCACCCGGTCAAGGGCATGGCCCTGCGCAGCTACCTCAGCACCGGGCAGGTGCCCGGTTCCGAGGAGGCCGCCTCCTCCGGTCGGGTGTTCACGCTGCAGATCATGCTGACGCGGATGGCGGACCGGCGGACCGTGCGTTCCGCGGCCACCTACCAGCGGCAGTTCTTCGAGGCCATGAAGGTCCTCCGCAGGGGTCCGGCCGTCGAGGGCCACGAGAACGCCGCGTGCTTCCTGCCGCCGGCCGTGCCGGGCGTGAAGCTCGACATGATGCTGTGCTCCGGGTACGTCGGAGACGTCCTGGTCACCGCCAACGCGACCGCGGCCAAGCCACTGGACGAGCGGGGGGTGGCGGAGATGGTCGCCGCCCAGCTCGACCGCATCGAGGACCCGGGGAAGGCCGTATGACCGAGCAGACACAGGACCAGGCACAGGACCGGGCAGAGGACCGGGCAGAGGCAGAGGCAGAGGCAGAGGCGCAGCCACAGGCGCCGGCTCCGCAGGCCCCGCCGCCCGTCGTGCCGCCGTCGCCGGCCGTCCCGCCGCCGGCCGCCGTGCCGCCGTCGCCGCCCGCCGGCCCGGCCAGGGACCCAAGGACGCTGCGGACGGCGTTGCGCTGGACCGCCGCCGTGGCCGTCCTGGCCCTGGTCGGAGCCGGGACCGCGTACGGGATCACCCGGGTGGACCGGACGGACCTGCCCGGACTCGCCACGGCCTCCGACGGGCGCTGGGTGTACCCGGAGCTGGTCAGGCCGCCGCTTCCGGCAGGCAGCCCGGGACCGCTGGCGGCCGGGAACAAGACAGGCGCGCACTACGCCGATCCGCGTGCCCTGCTGCTGCCCGCTCCCCAGGGGGCCACGGTGGAGCCGCCACGACGCGGCACGGACGGATGGCTGCCGACGAAGGACTTCCTCGCCGGGTTCTCGGGGGAGGACAACCGCCGGGAGCTGGGCCAGAAGCTGACCGACTACGGCCTGCGGCACATCGCGGCACGGGGGTGGACCACCCCGGACGGCACCCGCACCAGGATCCAGCTGCTGCGGTTCGACACCGCCGTCGTCTCCGAAGGCCTGATGGTCGGCAACCTCGTCGGCAGCCAGGCCCCCACGTACCCCGTGCGCGGTGCCGAGTACTACGAACTGGACGAGACCTTCCCGTCGAAGGCCCGTGTGGACGGCGTGACGCTCTACCCGTACGCGGAGACCAGGCCCTACGGCGCCGAACAGGTCCGGCAGGCGTACCTCGTGGCCGGGGACACCGTCGCCGTCATCACCCAGTCCCGCAAGGGCGGGGTACGGGCCGTTCCGTTCCGGCAGACCGTGACCCTGCAGACCGAGCTGCTCAGCTGAGCGCCCCTCGCACGGAGCGTCCGGGCCCGGCCGCGTAAGCTGGGCAGCGGCTCTGTCGTTCGCTCACCCCCGCTCAAGGAGCACCCGTGGAGATCTTCTTCGAAACCCTGCTGGTCCTGGTCTGCGTCGGCGTGCTCGCCTTCGCCGGTCTGACCGTGAAGAAGCTGTACCAGGGCCAGCGCTGACCCACCCTCTAGGAAAGCTTCCGCTCATGATCGAGATCCCGTCCGACCTGCACAAGGACCTCGTCCCGCTCGCCTTCCTGCTCGGCAACTGGGCCGGTGCGGGCGTGCACGACTTCCCCGGCTCGCAGAAGTGCAACTTCGGGCAGGAAGTCAGCTTCACCCACGACGGCCGGGACTTCCTGGAGTACCACTCGTACACCTGGGTGCTGGACGAGAACGGCAACAAGGTCCGCCCGCTGGAGTCGGAGCACGGCTTCTGGCGGATCGACGCCGACCGCAAGGTCGAGGTGACGATGACCCGCGACGACGGTGTCATCGAGATCTGGTACGGCGAGATGGCCGACAAGAAGCCGCAGATCGACCTGGTGACGGACGCCGTCGCCCGCACCGCCGGCTCGGGCCCCTACAGCGGCGGCAAGCGGCTGTACGGCTACGTCAAGAGTGACCTGATGTGGGTCGGCGAGAAGCAGACCCCCGAGGTCGCGCTGCGCCCCTACATGTCGGCGCAGCTGAAGAAGGTCGTCACCCCGGAGGACGTCGAGCGCTGGGCGAAGGCCCTCCCGGACGACCTGCCGGACGACGGCATCGCCTTCTTCAAGTGAGCCACCCCTGCCCGTAGCTCTAGACTCGTCGGTGTGGTGAGCACCGACTGGAAGAGCGACCTCAGGCAGCGCGGCTACCGACTGACGCCGCAGCGGCAACTTGTCCTCGAAGCCGTGGACACCCTTGAGCACGCGACCCCCGACGACATCCTCGTGGAAGTGAGGAAGACGGCGTCGGGGGTCAACATTTCCACCGTCTACCGGACGCTGGAGCTGCTGGAGGATCTGGGCCTGGTCAGCCACGCCCACCTCGGGCACGGTGCCCCGACCTACCACCTGGCCGACCGCCACCACCACCTCCACCTGGTGTGCCGGGACTGCGAGAACGTGATCGAGGCGGACGTCGAGGTGGCCGCGGAGTTCACGGCGAAGCTGCGGCGGCAGTTCGGCTTCGACACCGACATGAAGCACTTCGCGATCTTCGGCCGGTGCGAGGACTGCGCGCTGAAGAGTTCAACTACCACGTCGTAGGCTGACGGTATGAAGAGCCCCCTGCTGTCCCTGCCCGGCGCCGTTCCCGCCGAGGGCGTGGACGAAGGTGTCGCCGCCCACTACGGCGACCTGTTCCGCGAGCAGCGCGCCCTCGCCGGCGGCACCGGTTTCGTCGACCTGTCCCACCGCGGTGTCATCACCGTCAGCGGCGACGACCGGCTGAGCTGGCTGCACCTGCTGCTCACCCAGCACGTCAGCGACCTGCCCGTCGGCGAGGCCACCGAAGCCCTGATCCTCTCCGCGCACGGGCACATCGAGCACGCGCTGTACCTGGTGGACGACGGTACGACCGTCTGGGCGCACGTGGAGCCCGGCACCCAGGACGCGCTGATCGCGTACCTGGAGTCGATGAGGTTCTTCTACCGGGTCGAGGTCGCCGACCGCACCGCTGACATCGCCGTGGTCCACCTGCCCGCCGGTTCCATCGCCGACGTCCCGGACGGGGTCGTCGTACGCGAGACGGCGTACGGCCGTGACCTGTTCCTGCCGCGCGCCGACCTGGAGTCCTTCGCGGCGGCCCACGGCCCCGCCGCCGGCCTCCTCGCCCACGAGGCGCTGCGCGTCGAGCACCACCGCCCCCGCCTCGGCTTCGAGACCGACCACCGCACCATCCCGCACGAGCTGGGCTGGATCGGCACCGCCGTCCACCTCCAGAAGGGCTGCTACCGCGGCCAGGAGACGGTCGCCCGCGTCCAGAACCTCGGCAAGCCGCCGCGCCGCCTGGTCTTCCTCCACCTCGACGGCAGCGAGGTCCACCTCCCGGCCCCCGGCACCGAGATCCGCCTCGCCGACGAGGGCCCGGAGGGCCGCAGGATCGGTTTCATCACGACCTCGGTCCGCCATCACGAGCTGGGCCCGGTGGCCCTGGCCCTGGTGAAGCGGAACGTCCCGGTCGACGCACGGCTGCTGGCCGGGGAGACGGCGGCGGCCCAGGAGACCGTGGTCGAGCCGTAGCCGGAGCGGTAGCCGCAGCCGCAGCCGCAGCCGTGGGCGGGCACCCGGGGCCGTGCGGCTGCGGCTAGATCTCCAGCAGCACCGTGAACGGGCCGTCGTTCGTCAGCGACACCCTCATCTGCGCGCCGAAGCGGCCCGTCGCCACCGTGGCGCCCAGGGCACGCAGCCGGGCCACCACCTCGTCCACCAGGGGCTCGGCGACCTCGCCGGGAGCCGCCGCGTTCCAGGTGGGGCGGCGGCCCTTGCGGGCGTCGCCGTAGAGGGTGAACTGGCTGATCACGAGGAGCGGGGCGGCGATGTCGCTGCACGACTTCTCGTCCTGGAGCATGCGGAGCGTCCAGAGCTTGCGGGCCAGCTGGGCGGCCTTCTCCTCGGTGTCCTCGTGGGTGACCCCGACCAGGACGCACAGGCCCTCGCCCTCGATCTCGCCCACCGTCTCGCCGTCCACGACGACGCTCGCGCCGTCCACCCTCTGCACCACCGCACGCATGCGGACCATCATGCCCGGTACCCCGCACCGGCCCGCACGGGGCCCAATATGGATCTGTTAGCGCCTATCTAGGGCCGTTCGGGGGCACTCGGTCACATAGGGGCCGGTTGGGGTGGCACGATGCTTCCCACACGCCGGTCGAGGGGACGGTCACAGGCAGATGAGCACACCGAGTACCAGCGGGCGGCTGGGGACACAGGGGACGTACCGCCCGCCCGCGCAGCGCGCCGACGCCGTCGCGGAACCGGCACCGCCCGCAGAGCTACCCGAGCCCGAACTGGCCCGGCTGAGCCTGCCCGAGCTGCGCGCGCTGCGCCGCGACGCCCAGCGGGACGAGGCGGACCTCAGCTATGTGCGGCGGCTGCTCCAGGGGCGGATCGACATCCTGCGCGCGGAGCTGGGCCGGCGCGGGCGGGCGTCGGTTCCGGCGCCGGCCGACGGGTCCGTGGTGGACCGGCTCCCGGAGATCCTGAAGGACGCTCCGGCCCGGCAGCGTTCCTCGGCCCGCCATGTCACGCTCGGCACGCCGCACAACGAGGAGTACCGGCGGCTGGCCGCCGAGATGCTCGCCGAGGTCGAGCTGTCCGACCTGACCGCGCGGACCGACCTGGAACTGAGCGCCGCCATGGGGCGGTTGGTCCGGTACGAGCAGGAGGTCTCGCGGTGCCGCCAGCGGTTGCAGCGTACGGCCGACGACTGCAGCGGGGAGATCGCGCGCCGGTACCGGGTGGGCGAGGCACAGGTGGACGACCTGCTGATGTGACCGGCGGCGGGGGAGGACGAGAGGGCGCCGCCTCGGGGAGGCCGGCGCCCTGTTCATCCGTAGCGGGCTGTTCAGTTGTGGCTGTGCGATGTCGGTATTCAGATGTCGCTGTTCAGTTGTGACTGTGCGCTCCGGTGGCCGCCCCCTGCCCGGGCTCCCGCTCCCCTCCGGAAGGGAACCCGGTCGGCCAACCACTGGGAAGCTCGACCATGTCCCACAAGTTGGCTGCCAACTTCACTGTACTTATCTCCGTCGGGAAGCGGCCTATAACCAGCTGCCCGAGAACTGCCGTAAGTTGGCGCGAAGTTGTACGGTTTGTTCGTGGACCCGGAGCACGTCTCCGCCAGTGGGCGGACGAAGCCCCAGCGGCACCGTTCGTCCCACCGCGAGATCGCCGACGAACTGCGCAGCCGGATCAGGTCCGGCGTGCTGCGGCCGGGTGACCGCATGCCCACACAGGCCAAGCTGGCCGACGAGTTCGGTGTCGAACGCGGTGCCGTGCGGCAGGCCTTGCGCATCCTTCAGTCGGAGCACCTCCTCACCGACGTTTCCAAGGGCAGTCCCGCCACGGTGGCGGGCGTACCGGGGCCCGCGCGTCCCCCGGCCGGTCCGGCCGTGCCCCCGCAGCCCACCATGGTGGGCCTCGCCCCCCGCGTCGCCGCCGCGTTCGCCGCCCCGCACGTGCGCATCGACGCGCTCTGCCTGACCTCGGTCTCGCTCACGCTGGCGGTCGGCGAGCCGCTGCGACAGATCCATGCGGGGCGGCTGAAACCGGCCAAGATCGACGTACGGCTGCTGCTGCCCAGCCGGGACATCGACCTCGCCTTCCCGACGCCGGTGGACGCCGACGACGGCGGCCTGCTGCACCGGCGCTGGCTGTCCCAGCGCAACGCCCAGGGCCTGGTGCTGCGGCAGAACCTGCTGGCGCTGTGCACCACGCACGGCGTCGACGTACGGGTCTCCTTCCGGGCCCTGCCGTTCACCCCTCCGGTGAAGCTGTACCTGCTCAACGGCTCCGAGGCGCTGTTCGCGTACTACACGCTGGGCCGCCGGGAGCGGGAGATCGGGCAGCGGCACGTGGAGACGTACGACGCGGACGGCACCCGGTCGATGCTGTTCGCCTTCGAGGGGCGGGCCGGGCGGCGGGACGCGTCCTTCGTGGAACAGTCGCGGCTGTGGTTCGACGCGCTGTGGGAGACGATCAGCTCGGACCTGGTGCTGACGTCGTAGCGCGGGGTGCCGGCGGCACGGTGCGGGGTGCTTCGGCCCGCCGGCCCGTCCGAGTTGGCAACCAACTTTCCGACAACTGCCCCCGGATGGCTCAGGGTTGTAGCGTTTGGCCGTGACCCAGGAGAACGTGGCAGTGAACGGCAGCGGACGGCTCACGCCCCGGCAGATCGCCGACGCCCTGCGCGACCGCATCCGCACCGGCGTCCTCCGCGTGGGCGCGCGCCTGCCCACGCAGGCCGAGCTGGCCGAGGAGTTCGGCGTGGAGCGCGGTGCCGTACGCCAGGCACTGCGCGTGCTCCAGGAGGACGGCCTGCTCAGCGACGTCAGCAAGGGCAGCCCGCCCCGGGTCGCCGCGCCGGCCCCCGCGCGCGAGGAACCGCAGCCCACCATGGTGGCCCTCGCGCCCCGGCTGACCGAGGCGTTCTCCGTGCCGCACGTCCGCATCGACGCCGTCTGCCTGACCGCCCAGAGCCTGATCCCCGCCCTCGGCGAGCCGCTGCGCCTGATCCACGACGGCCGGCTCAGACCCGGGCGGATCGACGTCCGCGTCCTGCTGCCGTCCCGGGACATCGACCTCGCCTTCCCCGTCCCGGTGGACTCCGGCAGCGCCGACGACACCGTCCACCAGCGCTGGCTGGCGATGCGCAACGCCCAGGGGCAGGTGCTCCAGTACAACCTCCAGGCCCTGCGCGGCACCCACGACATCGACGTCCACGTCACCTTCCGGGCCCTGCCGTTCACCCCTCCGGCCAAGCTGTACCTGCTCAACGGCGTGGAGGCGCTGTTCGCGTACTACATGGTGGAGCGCCGTGAGGAGCCCACGGAGAGCGGAACGCTGGAGATGTACGACACCCTCGGCTCCGAATCGCTGCTCTTCTCCTTCGAGAAGCGGGCGGGGCAGCGGGACGCGGCGTTCGTGGAGCAGTCGCAGATGTGGTTCGACGCCCTCTGGGAAACCATCACGACGGACCTGACACTCTCCTAGTGACTTCTGATGCGACTTCTGATGCGCCTTCTGTTGCGAGTGAGAACGAGAAGCTTCGGGAACTGATCACATCGGCCCGGGTCGTGCTGTGGGACTTCGACGGGCCGATCTGCCGGCTCTTCGCCCGGCACCGCGCCGAGCGGGTGGCCGCCGACCTGGTCGACTGGCTGGAACGGCAGGGCCTGCGCGGGCTGCTCAGCGAGACCGAACGGGAGACGCTGGACCCCCAGGTGGTGCTGCGGGCCGTGGGCCGCCGGCGGCCGGGCAGCGACCTCGTCGCCGGCCTGGAGGAGCGGCTCACCCAGGAGGAGGAGCGGGCCGCCGCCTCCGCGCTGCCCACCGCCTACGCCGACCCGCTCATCCGCACCTGGTCGGCCGTCGGCGCCCGCCTCGCCGTCACCACCAACAACTCGCCCCGCGCCGCCCGCGCCTACCTCGACTCCCGGGGCCTGACCGGCTGCTTCGCCCCCCACCTGTACGGCCGTACCGAGCACCTGCACCACCTCAAGCCGCACCCGCACTGCCTCAACCGGGCGCTGAACGCGATGGGCGCCGCCCCCGGCGCCGCCCTGATGATCGGCGACTCCCTCGCGGACCTGGCGGCGGCCCGCGGCGCCGGGGTGCCCTTCCTGGGCTACGCGAGCGACGCGAGCAAGGAGAAACACCTGCGGGCGGCGGGCGCGGGGCACGTCGTGCAGTCGCTGGAACCGCTGTTGCGGCTGCTTCGGAGGGGGCGTCCGGTCGGCTAGCATTCGGCTCGTCCGAGTCACCACTCGGGGCGCGTGCCCATGTCCGTGACGCATGCGTGTGCCCGTGCGCGGGGAACGGCGACGAGCCGGTTCCCGGCCGCCCGCCGGCACGGACGAGTGGCGGACCACCCGCGCGGCTGCTCGACTGCCCCTTCGACCCCTCCTTCCCGCACGCCCTTCGCCCCCTCTCGCACCCCTTTCGCACCTTTTTCGCACGATCGACCCCGGAGCGGCCAGTGGGCGCACCGCCTGTTCCCCGTGCCGCCCGGACGGACGCCGTCCTCCGGGAGTTCGTGGCCCGCGCCGTCAGGGAGGGCCGGGCGAGCGGCGGCTTCCACCACCACAACCACGTCGTGCCGTTGACCGGGCCGGCGGCCGGGCTGCTGCGCCGGGAGCCGGGCACCCTGGTGACCGTGCGGGTGCCGCGTCCGGACGCGGTGCCGGTGGTGATCCGGACCTGGGCCGGCGAGCCGGAGATCCTGCGGGCGGTGCGCGGGGTGCTCCCACGGGTGCCCGAGTGCCTGGCCGCCGGGCCCGGCTTCGCCGTCCACAGCTTTGTGGACGGCACCGTGCTCGCCGACGTCCGCGGTCCCGGCAAACCGGTCGACGGTCAGCTGCTGACGGAGCTGGCGGAGCTGCTCGCCGCCGTCGTCCAGGTCCGCGGCGGCGCCCTGCCGCCCCTCCCGGCCCACTGGCCCCGCAACCACACCGACTCCCAGGGCTTCCTGCGCACCCTCGCCCACCTCGCCGACCAGCAGATCCGCCGGCCCCACCGGCAGCGGTACGGCGGCCTGTTCACGGCCCTCGGCGTGCCCGAGGACGCCCTGGCGCGGTTCGCGGACCGGGTCCCGGCGATGACCCGGCGGCCGTACGGGCTGCTCCACGGCGACCTGCACCGCGGCAACCTGGTGCTGCCGTCCGGCGGCGGGCCACCGCACTGCGTGGACTGGGAACTGGCCTCCTACGGCGACCCGTTGCACGACCTCGCCGTCCACCTGGTGCGCATGCGCTACCCCGAGCACCAGCGGCGCGAGGTCGTCGACGCCTGGGCCGGGGCCGTCCACCGGGTACGGCCCGCCGCCACCGCCGGACTCTCCCGGGACCTGCGGCACTACCTCGACTTCGAGCACGCCCAGTCCCTGTACGCCGACGTGATCCGGGCCGCGCGCTCGCTGGAGCGGTCCTTCGGCCGGGAGCGGCTGGCGCGGGCGACGGCCGCCGTCCGGGACGCCCTCGGGGCCGCCGCCCGCCCGCTGCGGCTCGGCCGGGTGCCCGAGCCGGACGAGATCGAGCGGATCCTGTTCCGGCGCGGGGCGTCGGGCGCTCCGGGCCGGCGGATCATCGGCTGGACCCCGGACCGGCGCGTCCCCGAGCACCCCGACTTCCCCCGCTCCGCGGTCGCCGACGCGCTGTTCCTGGAGGGCGCCGCCCCGGCCGGCCGGGTGTTCAAGGGAGCCGCGCACCTGAACACGGTGCTCCGGGTGCCCGGCACGCCGTTCCCGGTCGTCGTCCGCCGCGAGACGGCCGTCGTGCTGCGGCGCGAGACCGGCTTCCTCAGCGAGCACGCCGTCCTGCGGGCGATCGAGCGGTCCGGCGCACCGGTGGCCGCGCCCCGGGTGCTGGCGCTGGGGGAGAGCCACGCGAGGGACCCCGGTCTGCCGTACCGCGGGGACCGCTTCGCCGTCCACACCTACGAGGGCGCCGCCGACCTCGGCCGCCGCCCCGAGCACCCGGTGCACGGCCTGCGGCCGCACGAGGCGGACTGCCTGGTCGACCAGCTGGCCGCGCTGACCGGGGTCGACCACGCCCCGCTCGACCCGCTCGGCGGACCGCCCCGCTTCTACGACTGGCTCAGCGACCAGCTCGTGGCCCTGGTCGCCGCCCTGCCCAGGGCGTCCCGGCGGCTGGCCCGCCTGCTCGGGCTGCCCGACGCCCCCCGGCTGCGCGAGATCCTCGCCCGGCACCGGGTCACCCACCGCGCCCCCGCCCTGCTGCACGGCGACCTCAACCCCTGGAACCTGGTGCGCCGCGACGACGGTCCGCCGCTCACCCTGATCGACTGGGAGATGGCGCTGGTCGGCGACCCGCTGTACGACCTGGTCCGGCACATGCACCTCACCCCGACCCGCCCGGAGATCCGGGACCGCATGTTCCGCCGCTGGGAGACCCGGCTGGCGCCCCGCTTCACCCGGGGCTGGCAGCGGGACTGGCGGGTGTACCGCTGGACCGAGATCGTCCGCTCCGCCTACGTCGACCTCGACCGCCTGGTCACCGGGGCCGCCCTGGACGCGCCGAACGTGCGGCGCGCGGTGGAGTCGTACGCCATGACACTGGCCGCGGCCACCGCCTCCCTGGGCCTGTCGTCCCGGCGGCGCGGCGGTCCGGAGCCGGCCTGGCCGCCGGTGCCGGACGGTGCTGCGTAGGCTCCCCCCATGGGCGAGATGGGTCTGCGTGAGCGCAAGAAGCGGCGGATGTACCAGGAGGTGTCGGACACCGCCGTACGGCTGTTCCTGGAGCGGGGCTTCGACGCGGTGTCCGTGGCGGAGGTCGCCGCCGCGGCCGGGATCTCCAAGCCGACCCTCTTCCGGTACTTCCCGGCCAAGGAGGACCTGGTCCTGCACCGGATCGCGGACCACGAGACGGAGGCCGCGCGGATCGTCGCGGGGGCGGCCGACCCGGTGGACGCGCTGCGCCGGAACTTCCTGGCCGGCCTGGAGCGGCGCGACCCGGTCACCGGACTGAACGACCACCCCGGCGTGCTCGCCTTCCACCGCCTGCTCTACGGCACCCCGTCCCTGGTGGCGCGGGCGTACGCGCATCAGGAGCGGTCCGAGGAGGCGCTGGCCGAGGCGCTCGGGGGCGGTCTGGAGGCGCGGCTGGCCGCCGGGCAGATCATCGCGGTCCGGCGGATCCTCGCCCTGGAGAACTGGCGGCGGATCGCGGCCGGGGAGCCGGTCGAGGAGGTGGCGCGGGACGCGGTGGGGGCGGCCGAGCGGGCGTTCCGGCGGCTGGCGGAGGGGCTGCCGGACCTGAGGCCCGCCGGACCGGGCGCGGCCCCCGACGGGATCCGCCCCCTTGAGTGAAACTCGGTTAAAAACTTAACTCGGTTACATTTCTGTCGTAGGCTCGGCGGCATGACGTCATCCGAGTCCGCCCTGACCGGCATCCTGCACACCGAGCGCGCCTACCACGACACCTGCCGTACGGCCCTCGCCGCGATGGTCGCGGGCGCCGCCGAACAGGTCGTCGTCGGCGAGGACGTCTCCGCCTCCGGAGCCGACGCCGAGGTGCTCGGCTACCACCTGCGCAGCCGGGCCAAGGCCATGCGCGAACTGCCGCCCGGCCCGCTGTTCTTCGGCCGCCTCGACTTCGCCGACGGCGACCCCGCACACGGCGGGCAGAGCTACCACGTCGGCCGGGTGCGGATCACCGAGGACCCGGCCGCCCCACCGCTCGTCGTCGACTGGCGGGCCCCCGTCTCCCGCGCCTTCTACCAGGCCGACACCCGCGACCCGCAGGGCGTGGCGGTCCGCCGCCGGTTCGGCTGGGCGCCGGGCAGTCGGGGCGACTCCGCCGACCTCACCGGTCTGGAGGACGAGCACCTCGGCCGGGGCGAGAGCCGGACCAGCGACATCGTGGCCCGCGAGATCGAGCGGCCCCGCGTCGGACCCATGCGGGACATCGTCGCCACCATCCAGCCCGAGCAGGACGACCTCGTCCGCGCCGCCCTCACCGACTCCGTGTGCGTGCAGGGCGCTCCCGGCACCGGCAAGACCGCCGTCGGCCTGCACCGCGCCGCCTACCTGCTCTACACCCACCCCAAGCGGCTCCAGCGCGCCGGCCTGCTGATCCTCGGCCCCAACCGCACCTTCCTCTCCTACATCGCCGAGGTGCTGCCCTCCCTCGGCGAGACCGCCCGTCGCGGAGCGACCGGTGGGGGCTACCGCCAGTCCACCCTGCTGGACGAGATCGCCCGCCACCCCGTCACCGGCACCGACCCCCTGCGGGCGGCGACGGTCAAGCACGACCCGCGCATGGCCGAGGTGCTGCGCCGGGCGCTGTACGCGCGCGTGAGCACCGCGGGCGTCGGTGACCTCGCCGTACCCGACGGGTCGTACCGCTGGCGGGTGCGCGCCGCCGAACTCGCGGACCTCGTGGCCGAGGTGCGCGCCGAGGAGCCGCCGTACGCCGTCGGACGGGAGCGCGTGCGCACCCGGGTGGTACGGCGGCTGCGCGACCAGGCCGAGCGGCGCTCCGGGGTGCTGCCCGCCTCCTGGGTCCGCCGCGTCGAGCGCTGCCGCCCGCTGACCGCACAGCTCGACGCGGTGTGGCCGAAGGTGCGCCCCGAGGAGGTCCTCGCCGAACTCCTCACCGACGCCGAGGCGCTGGCCCGCGCGGCCGACGGCCTGCTGGACCCCGACGAGCAGACGGCACTGCTCTGGCCCCGCCCGCCGCGCTCGTACAAGTCGGCCCGCTGGTCGGCCGCCGACCTGGTCCTGCTGGACGAGCTCGCCGGACTCGTCGCACACCCCGAGGGCTACGGCCACCTCATCGTGGACGAGGCGCAGGACCTCTCGCCGATGGAGTGCCGGGCCATCGCCCGCAGGGCCGCGTTCGGCTCGCTGACGGTCCTCGGCGACCTCGCCCAGGGCACCACCCCGTGGGCCGCCCGCGACTGGTCCGTGCAACTGCGCCACCTCGGCCGGCCGGACGCGGCCGTGGTGCCGCTGACCACCGGGTTCCGGGTACCGGCGGCCGTGCTGGAGACGGCCAACCGGCTGCTCGCCCGCCTCGACGTCGCGGTACCCGCCGCCACCTCCCTGCGCACGGACGGCGAGCTGACCCTCCGGCCCACCGACGACCTGCTCGCCACCACCGTGACCGCCGCGCGCGAGGCCCTCGCCCGGGAGGGATCGGTCGGGGTGATCGCGGCCGACGCGGACACCGACCGGGTACGCGAGGCGCTCGACCGGGCGGGCCTGGACCCGGCCGGCCCCGACACGCTCGGCGCCCGCCTCGCCGTCGTCCCCGCCAGTGTGGTCAAGGGCCTGGAGTACGACCACGTCGTCGCCGTGGAACCGGCCGCCGTCGCCGAGGCGGAGCAGCGGGGCGCGCACCGGCTCTACGTGGTGCTGACCCGGGCGGTGTCCCGGCTGGACGTCGTCCACAGCCGGCCGCTGCCGTTCTGACCGGGAGGCGAGCCCCTGGACGGCTGGTGCGCCAGGGGCGAACCTGAGGGTGATGCTGCTCTTCCTCGACGTGGACGGTCCGCTCATCCCCTTCGGGGCGGCGGACCGCGCCTACCCGCTGTACGACGGCCCGCCGGTGCCCGCCGCCGACCACCCGCTGCTGGCCCGCGTCGACCCGGCGCTGGGCCTCCGGCTGACGGAGCTGGGCTGCGAGCTGGTGTGGGCCACGACCTGGATGGACGACGCCAACGACTGCCTCGCGCCGTGGCTGGGGCTGCCGCCGCTGCCGGTCGTGCGGTGGCCCGACGCGGACGAACGGCCGGGCCTGCTGCACTGGAAGACCCGCCCGCTGGCCGACTGGGCGGAGGGCCGGCCCTTCGTCTGGGTGGACGACGAGATCACCGAGGCCGACCGCGCCTGGATCGCCGTCCACCACCCGGCCCCGGCCCTCCTGCACCGCGTCGACCACCGGTACGGCCTGACGGCGGCCGACTTCACGGCGCTGGCGGAGTGGCTGGCCGCCGTCACCGCGGACGTCACGCGCCGACGTACTCCGCGAGGTGCTCACCCGTGATGGTGGAGCGGGCCGCGACCAGGTCGGCGGGGGTGCCCTCGAAGACGATCCGGCCGCCGTCGTGGCCGGCGCCGGGGCCGAGGTCGATGATCCAGTCGGCGTGGGCCATGACCGCCTGGTGGTGCTCGACGACGATCACCGACTTGCCCGCGTCGACCAGCCGGTCGAGCAGGCCCAGCAGCTGCTCGACATCGGCGAGGTGCAGACCGGTGGTCGGCTCGTCCAGGACGTAGACCCCGCCCTTCTCCGCCATGTGCGTGGCCAGCTTCAGCCGCTGCCGCTCACCGCCGGACAGCGTGGTGAGCGGCTGGCCGAGGGTGAGGTAGCCGAGGCCCACGTCGGCCATGTTCCGCAGGATCCGGTGGGCGGCCGGGGTGCGGGCCTCCCCCTCGCCGAAGAACTCCTCGGCCTCCGTCACCGGCATCGCCAGCACCTCGCTGATGTCCCGGCCCCCGAGGCGGTACTCCAGCACCGAGGAGTCGAACCGCCGGCCCTCGCACTCCTCGCAGGTGGTGGCCACCCCGGCCATCATCGCCAGGTCGGTGTAGACGACCCCGGCGCCGTTGCAGGCCGGGCAGGCGCCCTCGGAGTTGGCGGAGAACAGCGCCGGCTTCACGCCGTTGGCCTTGGCGAACGCCTTGCGGACGGGCTCCAGCAGACCGGTGTACGTCGCCGGGTTGCTGCGCCGCGAGCCGCGGATCGGCGCCTGGTCGACGGAGACCACCCCCGCGCGGGCCGGAACCGACCCGTGCACGAGCGAGCTCTTCCCGGAGCCGGCGACACCGGTGACGACGACGAGCACGCCGAGCGGGATGTCGACGTCCACGTTCCGCAGGTTGTGGGCGGTGGCACCGCGGATCTCCAGCGCCCCGGCCGGCTTCCGCACCGTCTTCTTCAGCGCCGCCCGGTCGTCCAGGTGCCGCCCGGTGAGCGTGCCGCTCGCCCGCAGCCCCTCGACGGTGCCCTCGAAGCAGACGGCACCGCCCGCCGTGCCGGCGCCCGGACCGAGGTCCACCACGTGGTCGGCGATCGCGATGACCTCCGGCTTGTGCTCCACCACGAGCACCGTGTTGCCCTTGTCCCGCAGCCGCAGCAGCAGGTCGTTCATCCGCCGGATGTCGTGCGGGTGCAGCCCGGCGGTCGGCTCGTCGAAGACGTACGTGACGTCGGTCAGCGAGGAGCCGAGGTGGCGGATCATCTTCGTCCGCTGTGCCTCGCCGCCCGACAGCGTCCCCGCGGGCCGGTCGAGGGAGAGGTAGCCGAGGCCGATCTCCACGAACGAGTCCAGCGTCCCGCCCAGCGCGGTCAGCAGCGGCGCCACCGACGGCTCGTCCAGTGCGCGCACCCACCGGGCGAGGTCGCTGATCTGCATCGCGCAGGCGTCGGCGATGCTGATCCCCTTGATCTTCGAGGACCGGGCCGCCTCGCTGAGCCGGGTGCCGTCGCAGTCCGGACAGGTCGTGAAGGTGACCGCCCGGTCCACGAACTCCCGGATGTGCGGCTGCATCGCCTCGCGGTCCTTGGCGAGCATGGACTTCTGGATCCGCGGGAGGAGCCCCTCGTACGTCATGTTGATGCCCGCGATCTTCATGCGGGTCGGCTCGCGGTGGAGGAAGTCGTCCAGCTGCCGCCGGGTGAACGTGCGGATCGGCTTGTCCGGGTCGAAGAGGCCGGACTCGGTGTAGAGGCGGTGGTTCCAGCCGCCGGGCTTGTAGCCGGGGATGCTCAGCGCGCCCTCGCTGAGCGACTTGTCCTCGTCGTAGAGCTGGGACAGGTCGATGTCGGTGACCGTGCCGCGGCCCTCGCAGCGTGGGCACATGCCGCCGGTGACGCTGAACTCGCGGCGCTCCTTCACCGTCTTCCCGCCGCGCTCCACGGTGACCGCGCCGGCCCCGCTGATCGAGGCGACGTTGAAGGAGAACGCCTTGGGCGAGCCGATGTGCGGGGTGCCGAGCCGGCTGAACAGGATCCGCAGCATCGCGTGGGCGTCGGTGGCGGTGCCGACCGTGGAGCGCGGGTCGGCGCCCATCCGCTGCTGGTCCACGATGATCGCGGTGGTCAGCCCGTCGAGCACGTCCACGTCGGGCCGCGCCAGCGCGGGCATGAAGCCCTGGACGAACGCGCTGTACGTCTCGTTGATCAGCCGCTGCGACTCCGCGGCGATCGTGTCGAACACCAGCGAACTCTTGCCCGAGCCGGAGACACCCGTGAACACCGTCAGCCGGCGCTTGGGGATCTCGACGCTGACGTCCTTGAGGTTGTTCTCCCGTGCCCCGTGCACACGGATCAGGTCATGAGTGTCGGCGGCATGCTGTACGAGGGCGTCGTCCATGCCCGCCACCGTAGCGGCGGCCGTCCCCCGACGGCTTCTCCATTCCTGACCCTCGTCGTCCCGCCTCATCCTCGTTCCTCGTCGTCCCTCGTCGTCTCGGAACCCGGGACACACTCTTGCAAGCAGGATGCTTGCAATTGTTAGCGAAGGTGGTGCATGGTGGAGGCATGGCATCGCTGAACGTCGGCAATCTCGGTGAGTACCTGCGCGAGCAGCGGCGCAACGCCCAGCTGTCGCTGCGGCAGCTCGCCGACGCCGCCGGGGTGTCCAATCCCTACCTCAGCCAGATCGAGCGCGGGCTGCGCAAGCCCAGCGCGGAGGTGCTCCAGCAGGTCGCCAAGGCCCTGCGCATCTCCGCCGAGACCCTGTACGTCCGCGCCGGCATCCTCGACGCGGAGCGGGGCCGGGACGAGGTGGAGACGCGCGCCGTCATCCTCGCCGACCCCACGCTCAACGAGCGGCAGAAGCAGGTGCTGCTCCAGATCTACGAGTCCTTCCGCAAGGAGAACGGATTCGGGACCGGCGAGCCTGCCGAGGACGACGGGCCGGGGCACGGGAGTGTGGACCAGGGGACCGGTGGCGGCAGCCGCACGGCCGGCGCGGGCGATGCCACCGGAAGTGACACGGACGCCGGCCCGCGGCGGACGGCCGGCTGACGCCGGATCAGGGCACCGGACGCCCGCCGCGGACCACACCGACCCAGCCGAACGCGAATCCGATCCGGGAGGACCCTCACCATGGCCATCACCGACGACCTGCGCAAGACCCTCAGCGACCCGACCCCGCTCTACTTCGCCGCCGGCACCGCCGACCTGGCGCTCCAGCAGGCCAAGAAGGTGCCGGGCCTGGTCGAGCAGCTGCGTGCCGAGGCCCCGGCCCGTATCGAGGCCGTGCGCAACACCGACCCGAAGGCCGTGCAGGAGAAGGCCGCCGCCCGCGCCAAGGAGGCGCAGGAGACCCTGCAGACCAAGGTCACCGAGTTCATCGGAACCCTCGACGTCGACCTCAAGAAGCTCGGCGAGACCGCCCAGGACCTCGCCCTGCGCGGTGTCGGCGTCGCCGCCGAGTACGCGGTCAAGGCCCGCGAGACCTACGAGCGGGTCGCCGAGCACGGCGAACAGGCCGTGAAGACCTGGCGCGGCGAGGCCGCCGAGGAGATCGAGGAGCTGGCCATCGTCGTCGAGGGCAAGCCCGAGCCGGCCGACACCAAGCCCGAGCCGGTCCAGGTCAAGCCCGAGCCGGTCCAGGTCAAGCCCGAGCCGGTCCAGGTCAAGCCCGAGCCGGCCGAGGCCCAGGCCGCGGCCGCCGAGGACAAGAAGCCCGCGGCGAAGAAGACCCCGGCCGCCCGCAAGGCCACCACCACGAAGAAGACGGCGCCGCCGGCCCAGTGACCATGGGCGGGACGGGTCCGGGCCGGGCACCTTCGGGGTGCCCGGCCCGTTCTATGGGTACGGTGGCGGCGTAGCAGGTTCGGGCGATCAACGGGCGGTGGGCAGCATGCTGATGTTGGGCTTCGCGGGGTTCATGGGCATCCTGAAGATCATTCTGATGGCCATCTCCGCGTTCGGGTTGTTCGACGCCGCGTTCCGGCGCGAGGACGCCTTCCGCGCGGCCGACAAGCAGAACAAGGTCTTCTGGCTGATCATCCTCGGCATCGCGCTCGTGGTCAGCTACCTGTTCTCGATCCTGTCCATCCTGCCCATCGCCGGCGCCGTCGCGAGCATCGTGTACCTCGTGGACGTGCGCCCCGCCCTCCAGCGGGTCGGCGGCGGCCGCGGGTGGGGGCGGAGGCGGGGCAGCAGCAGCGACGGCCCGTACGGACCGTACAACGGCGGCCGCTGAGCGCACCCCGTGAGCGGGGCGAGCGTCCCGTGAGCGGGTCGCGGGACGGCGGAGCCCGCTACGGCGCCCGGTCCAGCAGGACCACCGCGACGTCGTCCGTCAGCTCGCCGCCGTTCAGCTCGCGCACCTCGTGGACCGCGGCCCGCAGCAGTTCCTCGCCCCGCAGCCCCTCGGAGAGCTGCCGGCGGACCAGCTCCACCATGCCGTCCTGGCCGAGGCGCTCGCCGTCCTCGCCGACCCGCCCCTCGATCAGGCCGTCGGTGTAGAGCATCAGGCTCCACTCGGCACCCAGCTCCACCTGCATCCGCGGCCAGCGGGCGCCGGGCAGCAGGCCGAGGGCGGGGCCGTTGTTGTCGTAGGGCAGCAGCCGCGCGGGGCGGCCGGGGCGGGCGATCAGCGGGGCCGGGTGGCCGGCCAGGCACAGGCCCGCCCGGCGGCCGTCGGGAGCGATGTCCACCGTGCACAGCGTCGCGAAGATCTCCTCGTCGGCACGCTCGTGCTCCAGCACCTGCTGCAGGGTGTTCAGCAGCTCGTCCCCGCACAGCCCGGCCAGGGTCAGCGCCCGCCAGGCGATGCGCAGCTCCACGCCGAGCGCGGCCTCGTCCGGGCCGTGCCCGCAGACGTCGCCGATCATGGCGTGCACGGTGCCGTCGGGGGTGCGGACGGCGTCGTAGAAGTCGCCGCCGAGCAGCGCCCGGGACCGGCCGGGGCGGTAGCGCGCGGCGAAGCGCAGCTGGGAGCCCTCCAGCAGCGGGGTGGGCAGCAGGCCGCGCTCCAGGCGGCGGTTCTCCTGCGCGCGCAGCCGGCCCTCGGCGAGTCGCCGCTCGGCCGTGTCGGACCGCTTGCGCTCCACCGCGTACCGGATGGCACGGCTGAGCAGCCGGCCGTCCAGCTCGTCCCGGAAGAGGTAGTCCTGCGCGCCCACGCGCACGGCCTCGGCACCGCGCTCGGCGTCGCCGGAGGCGGTCAGCGCGAGCACGGCGTGCCGGGGCGCGAGCCGGAGGACGTGCCGCAGCACGGCCAGCTCGTCGTCGGTGTCGGTGCCGCCCGGCGCGGGGAGCGCCAGGTCCAGCAGGATGCAGTGGACGTCGTCGGTGAGCAGCCGCTCGGCCTCGGTGAGGTTGCGGGCGGTGCGGACGCGGATCGGCTTGCCGGCGGAGTCCAGCAGGTCGGGCACGATCGGCGAGCCGGCCGGATCGTCCTCGATCAGCAGCAGGGTGAGAGTGGCGCCGCTGCCGTTCACGGCCGTGGCGTCGCGGTGGGCCTCTTCCTTGAGGGGGCCGCCCACGGTGCGGGCGGCCTGCGCCTGACCACTCTCCACGGCCGGGATCGCTCTCTGCCGCGGTACGGGTACGGGCATGGTCCTGGGTTCCTTCCCTCCCCCCGAGGGCACGGGGCGGCGTCGAGGGGTCTCGACCCACCGACCGGGACCATAGCGGCTCGGGCCACCCCGATGGAATGGTGTGAGCCGCGTCGCTCCGGCGCCCGCCGCTGTCATATGCCGCGTTCCGTACCGCAGTTGGACACGACGCCCGCCCCGGCGTGATGACGAAGCTCACGTCCTGCCCCGGTTTGGGCGGGGGTTGGCCGTGCGGTCGGTCACATGAGCCACGTCACCAGGCCGCACGAGCCGTGCGGGCGGGCCGCGGAGATCCCCGTAAGGCGCCTCACGCGTCCGGTCGGACGACCCCGAGGATCGGCATCGAACCGGCGCCCGCGATCGTCACCGTGCGGCCGGGGCGCGGGGCGTGGATGATCGCGCCGTCGCCGATGTACATCGCGACATGGCTGGCGTCGTCGAAGTAGATGACGAGGTCGCCGGGGCGCATGTCCTTCACGTCGACGTGCTTCAGCTGCCTCCACTGCTCCTGCGAGGTGCGCGGGACGGGGTGGCCGGCCGACGCCCAGGCCTGGGAGGTCAGGCCGGAACAGTCGAAGGAGTCCGGCCCCTCGGCGCCCCACACGTACGGCTTGCCGAGCTGCTGGGTGGCGTACTTCACGGCCTTCTCGCCCTGCGCGGAGGCCGTGCCGTGGACGTCCTTGAGGACACCGGTGTCGAGCCAGGCGGTCTGCGCCCTGTCCGCGGCCTCCCGCTCCAGCCGGGCGAGCCGCTCCTTCTCCTTCTTCTCCAGCCGGGACTGGAGCTTCTCGGCCGCGTCGATCTGCTTCTCGATCTTCTTCTTGGCGGCGGCCTTCGCCTTGCGGCCCTCCTCCAGCTTCTTCCAGCGGGCGGAGGCGTCCTCCGCGTACTCCTGCAACTCCTCCTGGGTGCGGGTCTTCTCCGCCATCAGCTTCTTCGCCGCCTGCTGGCCCTGGAGCACCCGTCCGGCGCCGTCCAGGAACTGCCCCGGGTCGTCGCTGAGCAGGAACTGGGCGGTGGCGGACAGCCCGCCGGTGCGGTACTGGTCGCGGGCGGCGGCGCCCGCCTGGTCCTTGAGCCTCTCCAGCTTCCGCCGTCCCTCGACGATCTTCTTCGCCAGCGCCACGATCTCGGCGGACTGCTTCCTGGCCTTCTCCTCGGCCGCGTTGTAGGCGTCGGTGGCCACGGCCGCGTCGTGGTAGAGCGCGTCGAGTTTCCTGCGGACCTCCTCAAGGTCCTTGCGGGGCGCGGGAGTCGGGCCGGAGGTCGTGGTCGGGCCGGGAGTCGTGGTCGGGCCGGGAACGGGGTGGGGGGCCGCGAACGCCGTGCCGGGCGCCGACAGGACGGTCACCGCGCAGAGCACGGTCAGAGCGGCCGTGAGCAGGCCACGCTTGCCCGAACGCATACCTCTTCCCCCAAACTGATTTACCGTCAGTAACTTACGGTCGCCTGAGGGATCGTGCCACGGCCGCGTGCAAAGCGACAGAGGTCGTCGGAAGCCGGAATGCCCCGCTCACCATCGGATACGACGATCTCCTCGCCGGTGTGACGAACGGCGCACGAGGATCGTTCCGTACTCCGTTCCCTCGAACGGGTGATCAGCCCCGGGGCTTCAACGCCGCCCACGCCACGGTCACTTCACCCTGCCGCCAGCGGGCCGGGGAGTCCGTCACCGGCCAGTCGGACCGCAGGTCCCGTACGGCGCGCATCCAGCGCTGCCGGGCGCCGTAGGAGGCGTACGGCGCGGCGGCGGCCCAGGCGCGGTCGAAGTCGCGGAGGAAGGCGTGCACCGGCTCGCCCGGGACGTTGCGGTGGATCAGTGCCTTCGGCAGGCGTTCGGCCAGGTCGGAGGGGCGGTCCAGGGAACCGAGCCGGGTGGCGAAGGTGACCGTGCGCGGGCCCTCGGGACCCAGCGCCACCCACACGTGCCGCCGCCCGATCTCGTCGCAGGTCCCCTCGACCAGCAGCCCGCCGCGCGAGCCGCCGCCCGCCGGAGCGAGCCGCGCGCACAGCTGCCGCCACACGGCGGCGACCTCCGCCTCGTCGTACTGGCGCAGGACGTTCGCCGCGCGGATCAGCAGCGGGCGCCCGGGGACCGGCACCTCGAAGCCGCCGTGCCGGAAGGTGAGCCCCTCCCGCTCGTACGGCCGGGCTCCCGCGACCCGCTCCGGTTCGATCTCGACGCCGACCACGCGCGCGCGGGGTGCCGCCGCGCGGAGCCGGGTGAGCAGCTCGACGGCGGTCCAGGGCGCGGCCCCGTAGCCCAGGTCGACGGCCACCGGATCGCCCGCGCGCCGCAGCTCGGCGCCGTGCACGGCCGCGATCCAGCGGTCCATGCGGCGGAGCCGGTTGGGGTTGGTCGTCCCGCGCGTCACCGTTCCCACGGGCCGGCGGGTCGTGGCGCGGGCTGTCATGCGTACGAGGGTAAGCGGGTCCGGGGGCGCGCTCCGTCGACGCCTGCCGCGTTCGAACGGTTGACCGATATATGGTAATGATTCGGCAAAGCCGCTTGAAGGGGAAATGGCCGGGCACCCCCTTGCTGTTGGACCCCCGTGGAGGGCGCGGTCGGTCCTCCGGCAGGCATGGCCGCAGCGAGGAGGAACGCCAGGTGAGCCAGTACGTCAGCAGGCTCGGGCGACGCTCCCCGTCGGCCGGCGCGCGGCTGAGGCTGTACCGCAGGCCCCGCCGGGTCGCCATGCTCTCCGTGCACACCTCCCCGCTCCACCAGCCCGGCACCGGCGACGCGGGCGGCATGAACGTCTACATCGTGGAGCTGGCCCAGCGGCTGGCCGCGCTCAACATCGAGGTGGAGATCTTCACCCGGGCCACGGCAGGCGGCCTGCCCCCCGCCGTCGAACTGGCCCCCGGCGTCCTCGTCCGGCACGTCGACGCGGGCCCCTACGAGGGGCTGGCCAAGGAGGACCTCCCGGCCCAGCTGTGCGCCTTCACGCACGGCGTGATGCAGGCGTGGGCCGGCCACCGCCCCGGCCACTACGACCTGGTCCACTCCCACTACTGGCTCTCCGGCCATGTCGGCTGGCTCGCCGCCCAGCGCTGGGGCGTGCCCCTCGTGCACGCCATGCACACCATGGCCAAGGTCAAGAACGCCAACCTGGCCGACGGCGACACCCCCGAGCCCGCCGCCCGGGTCATCGGCGAGACCCAGATCGTGGCCGCCGCCGACCGGCTGATCGCCAACACCGCCGAGGAGGCCGACGAGCTGGTCCGGCACTACGCGGCCGACCCCGCGAAGGTCGCCGTCGTCCACCCCGGCGTGAACCTGGAGCGCTTCCGCACCGCCGACGGCCAGGCCGCCGCCCGCGCCCGCCTCGGTCTTCCGCAGGACGCGCTGATCCCGCTCTTCGCCGGCCGCATACAGCCCCTGAAGGCGCCGGACGTCCTGCTGCGCGCCGTGGCCGTCCTGCTGGACGAGCGCCCCGAACTACGCTCCCGCATCGTCGTCCCGGTCGTCGGCGGCCCGAGCGGCAGCGGCCTCGCCAAGCCGGAGGGGCTGCAGAAGCTCGCGGCCCGGCTGGGCGTCGCGGACGTCGTACGGTTCCGCCCGCCGGTCGGCCAGGAGCAGCTGGCGGACTGGTTCCGGGCCGCGTCCGTGCTCGTCATGCCGTCGTACAGCGAGTCGTTCGGCCTGGTCGCCGTGGAGGCGCAGGCGACCGGCACCCCGGTGCTCGCGGCCTCCGTCGGCGGCCTGCCCGTGGCGGTGCGGGACGGCGAGACCGGCTTCCTCGTCCAGGGCCACGACCCGGCCGACTACGCGCGCGTGCTGCGCCGTTTCGCCGACGACCCCGGGCTGTCCGCGCGCATGGGCGCGGCCGCCGCCGGGCACGCCCAGTCCTTCGGCTGGGACACGGCCGCCGCCGCCACCGCCGACGTGTACACGGCCGCCACCCAGTCCCACCGCCGTCGCGTACGCTCCCACCATGGGTGACGTGGAGAAGGCCGGGCAGGTCCTGGAGGGCGTCCTCAAGGACGCGGAACTGGAGTGGGAGAGTCCCGAACCCGGGAACTACGTGGTCAAGCTCCCCGGCAGCCGCAAGCTGTCCACCACGGTGTCCCTCCTGGTCGGCCGGCACTCGCTGTCGCTGAACGCCTTCGTCATCCGCCACCCCGACGAGAACGAGGCCGGCGTCCACCGCTGGCTCCTGGAGCGCAACCTCAAGCTCTACGGCGTGAGTTACGCCGTCGACCGCCTCGGCGACGTCTACGTCACCGCCCGGCTGCCCCTCGCCTCCGTCACCCCGGACGACGTCGACCGCCTCCTCGGCCAGGTCCTGGAGGCGGCCGACGGCGCCTTCAACACCCTCCTGGAGCTGGGCTTCGCCTCCTCGATCCGCAAGGAGTACGCCTGGCGGGTCTCGCGCGGGGAGTCCACGCGCAACCTGGAGGCGTTCCGGCACCTGATCGAACGCCCGGAGGACTGACCCGGGGCTCAGCGCGACCCGCTCCGGTAGCGCCCCGGCGTCACCCCGACCAGCTTCTTGAAGTGCCGGGTGAGATGCGCCTGGTCGTAGAAACCGGCCGCCGGGGCCACCTCGCCCGGCGGCAGCCCGTCGAGCAGCAGCCGCCGGGCCCGGCCGACCCGGCGTGACATCAGGTACCGGTGCGGGGCGATGCCGTAGGCACCGCCGAACACCCGCACCAGATGCGCCGGATGGGCGTGCAGCAGCCGGCCGGCCTCCTCCAGCGACAGGCCGTCGACGACCCGCGCGTCCAGCAACTCCCGCAGCCGGCGGGCGAGAACCGGGTCCCGGAGCCGTCCGGTGGGCGTGCGCCCGCGCAGGTGGTCCCGCAGCCGCTCGGCGACGAGGGCCAGCCTGCTCTCCGCCTCCAGTTCGTCGCCGGGCCGGGCCAGGGCGGAGTGCAACTGCCCGACGCGCAGCCGCAGCAGGGGGTCCGGGAGGTCGGGGGAGTCCACGGCCGGCCCGATGAACTCCTCCCCGAGCCGGCTGTCGTCCAGGTAGACGACCCGCTTGCGGAATCCGTCCGGCGTGGCCGGGGAGCCGTTGTGCGGCACGTGCGGCGGCAGCAGCGACACGGTGTCGTGCGGGGTGCCGTGCTCATGCCGGTCGAGGTCGTACCGTACGGCCCCGTCGTCCACGATGAGCAGCGTCCAGGCGTCATGGACGTGCATCGGATAGGCGTACTCGGTGAAGCGGGCGTGGAACACCTCGGTGACGCCCGGGACCCGGGGGCGCCACGCGGTGACGTCGTGTCCGGCGGCCATGCAAGAAACGTACAAGACCGGCCCGGCGGGCGTCGGCCAGTCTCGTCCCATGAACAGCGAACCCCTCCGCTTCGACACGAAGATCGCCGTCCTGCTGCGCGCGGACCTGGAGCCCTGGCAGCGTCTGAACGTCACCGCGTTCCTGGTCAGCGGCCTGGGCACGACCGTCCCTGAGGTGATCGGCGAGCCGTACGAGGACGCCGGCGGGGTGGCGTACCTGCCGATGTTCCGGCAGCCGGTGCTGGTCTTCGAGGGCACGAAGGAGACCCTGAGGGCCGCCCACGGCAGGGCACTGAGCCGTGGCCTGTCCCGCGCGGTGTTCACGGCGGACCTCTTCGCCACCGGCAACGACCGCGACAACCGCGCGGCGGTGCGCGCCGTCCCGACGGCCGACCTGGACCTGGTGGGCCTGGCGGTCCACGGCCCCCGGAACGCCGTCGACAAGACCCTCAAGGGCGCCCGGATGCATCCGTGAGCCGCGGTCGTCCCTCAGCCGAACATCCCGGGCACGTAGTCGCCGGCCGGCTGGCGGACGATCACGTTCGCCCGGTTGTAGGCGTTGATCAGGGCGATGAGGGCGACCAGCGCGGCGAGCTGGTCCTCGTCGTAGTGCTTGACGGCGTTCGCCCACACCTCGTCCGGAACCCCGCCGGCCGCGTCCGCGATCCGCGTCCCCTCCTCCGCCAGCTCCAGCGCGGCCCGCTCGGCGTCACTGAACACGGTCGCCTCGCGCCAGACGGCGACCATGTTCAGCCGGGTCTGCGTCTCCCCGGCGTCCAGGGCGTCCTTGGTGTGCATGTCGGTGCAGAACCCGCACCCGTTGATCTGGCTGGCCCGGATCTTCACCAGCTCCTGTGTGGCGGCGGGCAGCGCCGACTCCGCGATCACCTTCCCCGCGGCGTTGAAGTGCTTGAACAGCTTCCCGGCGAACGGGTTGGCGAGGAGGTTGAGCCGAGCTTCCATGATGTGCTCCCGGGTCGTTGCGGTTGCTTGCACCTCGATGACGGTGGGGAGCGCGCGGATGTGACACGGGCGGACGTGGTGTGGGTCACACCGGCCGGCCGGGAGGGTGGGCATCGGCAGTGACAGGTGAGCCGCACTCCGGGCTCACCTGTCACCTTTCACCTGTCACGGGCCGGTGGATCCCGGTCAGGGCGTGCCGGACTGGTTGAACCCCTTGTCCAGGTAGGGGGACTGGGCGACGACGAAGCCGTCGTCGGCGACGAGGCGGGCGATGCCGCCCTGGTCCCGCCAGACCTCGCCGGAGGAGCCGAAGGTGAAGCCGCCGTACTCCGGGTGGTTCTCGTTGGTGTAGACGCGGTAGCGCTGGCCGGGCTGGATGACCGTTCCCGGCGGGAAGGGGAAGGAGCGCCCGGTGGGCTTGGCCTCCACCTTCCAGCCGGTCAGGTCCTGGGGTCCGCCGCCCTGGTTGAGGATCTCGACGTACTCGTCCGCCTGGCCGGCGGCCGTGCCCCGGTAGTGGAGGCCGGAGATGATCACGTCGGGCTCTTCGAGCGTGAACATGCACACGACTTCGGCGAAGTTGATGCCGCCCTCCGGGCTGCGGAACTGCCGGACGATCTGGCCGCTGCGCTTGAACCCGCTCAGCACCGCCCGGTACTGCTTTCCGTCGACCGTGACGGGCTGCGGGTGGACGAAGGTCTGCAGGTCGACCAGGTCGTCGTCCGCGGGGCTGGTACCGGTGGTGTTGGGCGTCTCGTTGTGGTGGAAACTGAAGCCGAGGTCGGTCGTACTGCCGTCCTCGAACATGACGTTGACGGTCAGCTGGACGTCGAACTGGCTCGGGCTGACGTTCGTGGGCTTGTTGCGGTGCACGAAGGTACCGATGACGAACTCGGTGCCGTCGAGCTGGACGTCCGCGGCGGCACCGCGGAACTGGTACCCGCTCTGGCTGCCGGCGCTGCCCCACTGGATGTAGTCGGTGCCCACGCCGTTGACCGGCGAGATGGGCGGGGTGGTGGACGTGAAGACGCCGGAGGTGACGACGGTGGTCATGGTGTCTGGATCCCGCTCTCTCAGTCCTCGTCCTCGATGACCTCGGCCTTGAGCTTGGCCGGCGGCGCGGTGCCGATCTGGGCGATGCCGTCGGTACGGCGGCCGGGCGCGGCTCCGTCGACGGCTTCGAGACCGCAGGTGTAGACGATGCAGTCCTTGTCGTCGCTGCCGGTGTTCAGGTGCACGTGGTAGGTGAAGGTCAGGGTGCGCCCGTCGGCACTGACCTCGGGGTGTACGGGGGGCAGGCCGCCGCCCGTGGTCTGGTCGATCCGCTTGTACTGGGCACCCACCGTCCCGTTCCAGCGGAACCCGGTGGGAGCGGTGAACACGTGCTCGCGTTCGCCGGCGTCGACCGTCTCGCTCCAGTTCGGCGTGCGGACGCAGATGTTGATGGTGGTGCCGAGGCCCCCGGGAGCGTCCTCGACTCCGCCCTCCTGCCACACCACGAGGTCCAGCTTCTGGGCCCGGCCCTGTTCGTAACCCCAGTCGTACCCGTTCGCGTACTGGTCCTTCTCACCGCGGGTGCCGTCGCGCGGCGGGTCGGCGTAGGGCTTGCCGGCGAGTGCGTCGGCGCGGCCCTGGTCCTCCCCCCGTTTGTAGGCTTCCTTCTTGGTCTGCACGTCGGTGCTCATCTCCGGGTCCTCCTGGGGCTGTGGTCGAGGCGTGGGACGGAAAAGAGAAGAGATGCCCCGGTGCGGCTCACCCCGGCCCGCAGGAAGCGAGCAGGTCATGGGGGCTGCGTCCGGGAGGCGGAACGCAGGACGCCGTCCACGGCCGCGAGCGGGGCGTCGCGTGCCTGCCGCGGCACGCACCGGACCTTCATCCGGCTCCATCGTTAGCCAGGACCCGCCGGAGCTATGCAGGCGTTCCCCCGTTTGGAATGCCGAATCGATTCCGCATCACTTGTTCGAGTGCAGTTGAGGCAGGGAGTGGCGCAGGGGGACGGAGGGGGGCGGAAAGAGCGGGGGGAGCGCACCAGCCGGTGTCCTGCCGAAGACACCGGGGCCGTTGCCGCCCCGCGTACGTCGCTTGATCCCGGCTCCTTCCGGTTCTGCGGGCCGCGCCTGGATCGCCGTCCACCGCCCGGCCCCGGCCCTCCGGCACCGCGTCCTTCCGGCTTCCTCCCGGCTTCCTCCCGGCTCCTCCTCCGTGCGGGTGGAGAGTGCGGTGGCTGCTCCTGCGGTGCCCGTCCGGCCGGTATGCAGGAGCAATGCCGACGACAGCACGGAAGGAGACGGTGATGCGGGAGACGAGGCCGTGGACAGGGGAGGTGCCGGGCGCCATCGGGGCCCGGCCGCGCTCGTGCCGGGAGGCGGCGGCGTGACGGCCGGGGCCGCGGAGCGGCGGCGCACGCCGGATGCGCCGGACACGGGCGGCGCGCCGGTCACCGTGGCGGGCGACGGCACGCCCGGATTCTCCGGGGACGGCGGACCCGCGCCGGACGGGCAGCTGGCCTTTCCCGCGGACGTGGCCGTGGCAGGCGGCGCGGTCCTCGTCGCCGACCACGCGAACCACCGGGTCCGCCGGATCGACGGCACCGGCACCCTGACGACGATCGCCGGGGACGGGCTGCGGGGCTTCGCCGGGGACGGAGGCGACGCGGTGCGCGCCCGCCTCGGCTTCCCGTCCGCGCTCGCCGTCGCGCCGGACGGAGGCGTGTTCGTCGCCGACGAGATGAACCACCGGATCCGCCGGATCGACCCCTCGGGCGTCATCGACACCGTCGCGGGAGACGGCTCGCGCGGTGGAGAGGCGGACGGAGGCGAGGGCTCAGGCGCGGGGGCAGGGGACGGTGACGGCGGTCCGGCCGCCCGCGCCCGGCTGGACGCCCCTTGCGCCCTGGCCGTCGACGGCGCCGGGACGCTGTACGTCGGGGAAGCGGGCACTCCCCGGGTGCGCAGGATCGACGGCGGCGGTGTCATCAGCACGGTGGTCGCGGCCTCCGGTCGGTCCGGAAGCCCGGGTGGCTCAAGTGGCTCCGAGGCGGCCGACGCGGGCGAGGCGTTCCTGCCCGCCGGCCTGGCGGTCGACCCGGCCGGCCGGCTGTACATCGCCGACCCGGTGGGCCGGAGGCTCCTGCTGCTCGGCCCGGACGGGGCACTTCGGGTCCTGGCGGCACCGCCGGTCGGGACCACCGGCGCCACGGCGGTCGACTGGGGCGCACCGTGCGCGGTGGCGATCGACGGCGAGGGCGCGCTCTACGTCGCCGACCAGACCGGACACCGGGTGTGGCGGCTGGCGGACGGAGCGGCCCGGGTCGTCGCGGGGCAACCGGATCCGACGGCCGGTGAGCCCGCCGAGGCGGCCGGTGCCGTCGTACACACCACGCTGCGTTACCCGTGCGGCCTCGCCGTGGACCCGGCCGGGCGCCTGCTCGTGGCGGACAACTCGAACCACCGGATCGCGGCCGTACCGCTGACCACGTCCTCCTCGCAGGCCACCGAGCCGGTACGGGAGGACGAGCGGGAGTCGGAGGGAGAGCGGGAGTCGGAGGGAGAGCGGGAGTCGGAGGGAGAGCGGGAGTCGGAGTCCGGGTCGGAGGTGGGACCTGCCCCCGACCCCGTCCCCACCCCCACGCCCGCCCGCCTGCTCGTCCACCAGGAAGTCGGCCTGGAAGTCCCCCGGGGCGGCGGCGAACTGCTGCACGTGCGGGTCTCCTCCACCGACCCCTGGGACCCCGGACGGGTGGAACACCACTTCACGGCTCCGACGGGGTTCGTCTTCGACGGCCGGGTGACCTGCGCGTACTACCGCGTGGACCGCACGGTGCTCCCCGGCGGGTCCCCGTCGGCGACGGTCGGGGACGACGGCAGGTCGCTGGCCGTCGTGGACGAGCCCCGCCTGAACACCCCCGGCCACCCGGCGGCGGCTCTGGTCTACACGCTCGGCGTCCGGGCCCTGAGCGACGCCGAGCCGGGCCGGTACACCGACGGGCGCGCGGTGATCGCGGGCGGGCCCGAGGCGCGCCTCAAGGCGAGTGTCCTGGGGGACGACGAGGACTGACGAGGGCGCGTACCGGCCCCCGAGCCGCCTGTGGCGAACCGCCCGCTGTGGGCGGCTCTTTGCGTTCTCAAACCCGTTGTGCGGAGGTAATCGTTTCTGTGCTCCCAGGTCACCCTCCCGCTGCTCACGCCTTGCCATCGATGCATAACGTTGGGTTAGCGTTCGAAACGTGTCCACGCCCGCCCTTCCCAGGCTCGGCCCGCCGGGCCCCTTCCCGCATGCCCCGCTCGCCCATCCGCTCGACCGCAAGTGGCTGCACTACGCGTTCCTGTCCCGGTGCGGCCGGCAGGCGCTGATCGCGAACCTGTCCGTCCTCGGATCCTCCACCGGCCCGGTCTTCGCGCATCCGGGTGCCCCGGCCACCGGGCGCCGCAGCGGTACCGGCACGGCGGCCGAGGGACAGCACATGGCGATCCTGCTCCTCTACGCGGAGGAACACGGCTGGAGTGCGACGCAGTTCAACGCCGAACAGCCCGAACTGCCCTGGTCGGCCTTCCGGTTACCGAACCCGCACGGGGAGCCCGGCGGGTTCCGGGTGGCGGCCCGGTCGGCGGCGCCGGCGGTCGACGTACGGCTGACCCGCACCAGCAGGCCCTGTACCTCCCAGTGCGCCCCGTTCGGGGACGACGAGCACCTGCGCTGGCAGTCGGAGCCCGGCGTGCTGGGCACCGGCACCCTGCTCCACGGCGACGGCACCGCCACCGAGACGGACCTCCTGGGCTACCACGAGCGGGTGCGCGGCCGGTGGTCCTGGCCCACGCTCGGCGGCTGGGTGTTCGGGTTCGTCAACGACCCGTCGGGGCCGCCCGGTACGGCACCGCCCGCGGCGGTGGTCTTCACCCTGATCCAGCCCGCGTACCCGGCGGACGCGGCCAACGGATCGGTGATGCTGTGGCGCGACGGGCGCATGGTCCGCCACTTTCCCCGGCGCAACCTGCGCGTGGCGGTGAGCGGCATCCTGGACCGCGACCGGGTGGTGATGGTGCCGCCGCTGGCGGGCGTGCTGGGCACCCCGCCGATGGCCGCGGTGCCCGGCCGCCTGCTGATCACCGCCCGGCTCGGCGACGACCGGCTCGTCCTCGACTTCCACTCGCACACGGCGGGCCGGATCGCCAACCCGTCGGAGACGAGCCTGCACCCGTTCAGCGTGCACGAGACCCTCGGCCCCTGCACCGTGGAGGGCCGGATCGGCGGACGCCGCATCGGCTTCCGCACCGGAGGCATCGTGGAGTTCGCGGGGGGTGCCCGTGACTGAGACCGCCCCCGCGTTCACCGGCGCGCGACTGCTGGACGAGACCGTCACCGCCCTGTCCGACCGGGCGCCGGCGGTCCTCGCCGCCGCGGCCGGCCAACTGCGCGGCATCCGGCTGGGCCTGCACTTCAACGACGGCAGCCACGCCACGCTCACCGCGCGGCACAGCCGCATCGTGGTGGACCGGGACCGCTGCCCGGACCCCGACGTCGAGGTGGCCTTCGACGACCGGGCCATGAACCTGCTGTTCGACCTCCAGCGCCGGCCTGTCGACCAGGTCCTGCCCGACAGCCTCGACGTCCGCGGCTCCCGCGACGACGCCCTCGCCGTGTGGCGGGCCTTCACCCTGCTGTCCCAGCGCGCGGCGGGCCTGCGCAGCATGCAGGAACTGTGGGGGGCCTACCGCGAACAGGCCCCCCGGCTGTGGGGCAGCGCGGCACCCGCCGTCCGCGGACCGGCCGCCGACCCGGTCGACTGGACGGCGCTGGACTTCCTCGCGCGGCGCTCCCCCGAGGACGCTCCCGCGTCGCCCGCGCTGATCGGCGACACCACCATCAGGGCACCGCGCCTGCTGTGGGACGGCCGCACCAGCACCGACTGGTCGCTGGAGGACATCGTCCAGGACGCGGACCTCATGGAGACCATGCGCCGGTGCCGGGCCCGCACCAACGAGGAGATCGAACGGCTGCTGCCGGACCGCGAACCGCGTGCCGAGCTGTACGACCTCATGCGCTCCTACCCCGCCCGCCAGGGCAAGGGCCTGCGGCCCACCCTGACCATCGCAGCCTGTGCCGCGTTCGGCGGGCGCCCCGACGACGCCGTACGCGCCGCCGCCGCACTGGAACTGTTCCACAACGGTTTCCTCGTCCACGACGACATCGCCGACGAGTCCACGCACCGGCGCGGCCTGCCGACCATGCACGAGGAACACGGCCTGGGCCTGGCCGTCAACGTCGGCGACGGGCTGAACCTGCTCGCCGTCGACGCCGTCCTGTCCAACCTGGAGACGCTCGGCCTGGTCCGCACCCTCGGCCTCATCCACGAGGCGGTGCACATGTGCCGGGAGTCCATCGAGGGCCAGGCCATGGAACTGGGCTGGATCCGCCACGAGGTCGTCCCCGAGGCCGACGACGCCTACTTCACGATGAGCACCAAGAAGACCGGCTGGTACACCTGCATCAGCCCGTGCCGCATCGGTGCCGTCTGCGCCGGCGTCACCGACCCGGAGGTGCTGGGCCGCTTCGACGAGGCGTTCCGGATGATCGGCATCGCCTTCCAGATCCAGGACGACATCCTGAACCTGGTCGGCGAGGAGGCCCTGTACGGCAAGGAGCCCCTCGGCGACCTGCTCGAAGGCAAGCGCACGGTGATGCTGATCCACCTCTTCCGCACCGCGCGGGCGTACGAGCGGCCGCGCCTCTTCGACATCCTGCGACAGCGCCGTACCGACAAGACCCAGCAGCACGCCGAGGAACTCCTCGCCGCCATGCGCCGGCACGGCTCCATCGAGTACGCCACCGACCTCGCCGACCGGCTCGCCGCCGAAGGCATCGCCCGCTTCGAAGAAGACCTCCGGCTCGTCCCCGAGAACGAAGGCAAAGCCGTCCTGCGGCAGATCGCCCACTACGTCACCTCGAGGCCCCTGTGACCACCACCACGACGCCCCCGCCCCCGCCGGCCGACGCCCCCGCCCCCGGCCCGCTGACCCCCACCGACCACCGGGCCTTCGCCTTCCTCGGCCACCTCAACGACAGCCTGCGCCAGTGCCTGTGCACCCTGGCCAGGCACGGCGTGGCCCTGCGCCACCACACCCCCGAACGCGCCCGCCTCCTGCTCGACACCGTCCGGCCCTGGCCCCTCTACAAGGGCGGCCAGTTCCTCTTCGACCTGATGGAGTGGGAGGACCTCATGGTCGACGGCGACCCCCCGCCCCTGATGCCCACCGAGCGGATCGTCTCCGCCTGCACGCTCCCCGTGCAGTTGCTCGCCGCCGCCGGCGCGGAGGCCCCCGCGGCGACGAAACTGGTCCCCGGCCAGCGCACGGCCGGCGCTCTCGACCTCCCGCTGCGCCTGCTGACCACCACCGCCCGCAGCACTCTCCTGGGCGCCGCACAGGACCTCACCGACCTGCTCGGCACACCCACGCCCCGGCCCGCGACCGAGGACGCCCCCCGCACCCCGGAGGCCGGCACCGAGAACGACACCCGCACCCCCGGAGCCGGAACAGAGAACGACACCCCCGCCCCGGAGGACCCCGAAGCCCGACTGCCCCCGCTGGAGGCGGGCTTCTACCTCTACGAGGACATCGCCCTCGGCACCCTGTCCGTCCTCGGCCCGCTCCTGGCCGACCACGCACCGCCGGCCGACTCCGCGACGTCCGTCTAGCCCGCGACGCGTGTCCCCGCTCCGCTTCCGGCGCTCCAGGAGCGAGCGGGACCCGTCCCCAAGCCCGCCACCGGCGGATCCGCTCCCGCGGACACACCCATCCTCAGAAGGGACAACCATGGCCACGCAGACTCAGGCTCCCGTCCAGCCGGGTTCCGAGAACAAGCTCTACATCCTTCAGCAGGGCATCGTCGAGGACGCCCCGGGCGGGGTCCCGGCCCACCTCAGCTTCGGCATCCTCAGCACCGTCCCCGACCCGGTGAACCCCGGAGACATCACCTTCACCCTGAAGGCACCCACCGGCTTCGTGTTCACCGGCTGGCTCTCCTGGGCCTACCACGACGTCAACACGCTGCAGGCGAAGGGCAACCTGGAGACCACCCAGGGCACCCTCGGCGACGGCGGCCGCACCCTGACGTTCACCCACAACCCGTACCTGTCCACCAACCAGGAGTGCCTCGGCTACGGCGCCCAGGTCACCGCCGTCGACGGCGCGACCCCGGGACGCTACACCGACGGCCAGCTGAAGGTGGGCGCCGCCAATCCGATCAAGCTCAAGGGCCGTGTCCTCGACCCCGACGAGGACTGACACCCGCGCCGCGCCGACGGGTCGAGAGGAAGGAGAGGCCGAAGAGTGCACGGCACAGAGAACCGCCGGGGCCGTCGGGGAGCACACGCCCTGGGGGCGCTGATCGCGCCGATGCTGCTGGCGTCGTCGTTCCCCGCGCACGCTGCCACGGCGCCGAAGGCACGGCCTGCCGCGCCGGCGCGGGCCACGGCAGCGCGTGAGCCGGAGTGCGTCCAGCCGGGGAACGCGTGGCTCAGCCCGCGCTTCTACTGGCGGAACGTGTTCGGCAGCCGGTTGGGCGAGGGCGTGATCCACGAGTCGTCGTCGCCGAACCCGTTCGGCGGGCGCATCGCGCCGGGGTCGACGTTCACGTTCAGGTGGCGACCGGACACCACACGCAATCCCGTGGGAGCGCGGAACCACGTCCACCGGGTCAACCTGGCCTCGGTCATGGCGGTGGCCCACGTGGAATCGGTGACCGGGCCCGGCAGCTTGTCCGGGACGACCCTCAGCGCCCAGGAGACACCCCCGCACAAGCTGGGCGACACCGTGGTGAGGTTCCGGATCAGGCCGGGGACGGAGGGCCGGACCGCCACCCTCTCGTCGGCCGACCACAGCCTGACCACCAGGTGGCTGTTCACCAACATCGACAACATCTGGGAGAACACCGGAAGCATCTCCTTCACCGTGGCCGACCGCGCCAGTCTCGGCTGCGGCTCGTCCTCCGTCCTCGGCTGACGGGACGACGAGGCCACCGCGCCGGTCGGCACCCGGCCGACCGGCGCGGCAACGGCGGACCCCTTCGTGTCCGGTCATGGGGGCGGCACGGCCACGCGGGCGCCCAGCGGGCGGTCCGCCGGAGCCTCGGCAGTGATGGCCTGGGCCGCAAGGGTCGTCAGCAGACGTTCGTGTCTCCGGTTCCCCTCAGAGCTCCTTGGCCGGCCAGTCCAGCAGCCGGGCGCCGATGACCGCGGTCTGCAGCATGTAACGGTGCGCGGGGTCGGCGGGGTTGGCGCCGGTGAGCTTGTGGATGCGTTCCAGGCGGTAGGTCATGGCCCGCACGCTGAGGGAGAGGCGGCGCGCGGCCTCGGCGGCTGTGCAGCCGGAGTCGAAGTAGGCGGTGAGCGTGTCGAGGAGCGGCTCCGCGCCGCCGCGGGCCGTGGTGAGCGGGCCCAGGGTGCCGAGGACCAGGTCGGCCATGGCCTGGCGGTCGCGGGTCAGGACGGGGTAGACGAGCAGGTCCGCGGCGCGCAGCACCGGGTCGTCCAGGCCCAGCCGCTCCGCCAGTTCGAGGGCGTTCAGGGCTTCCTCGTACGACTGGACGACCCCGCCGGGGCCGGGTTGGGGGCGGCCGATGGCGACCGTGCCACCGTCGGTGGCGGCGTGGGCCTGCTTGGCGAAGTAGGGGAGGACCTCGTCCTCGTGGCCGGGGGCGACGCACAGCAGCCGGCCGTCCTTGGTGGTGAGCAGGACGCTGCGGTTGCCGAAGCGGGCCAGCAGTGCCTGTTCCACCTGCCGGGCGACCGACGCGCCCTCCTCGTAGGCCACCGGGCCCTCCGCGACGGCGACGGCGTGGGCGTGCGACAGGCGCAGCCCGAAGCGTTCGGCGCGCTCGGCGAGTCGGCCCAGGTCACTGCGGCCGTAGAGCAGGTCGTCGATGAACTCCCGGCGGGCGGCCTCCTCCTGGCGCACGGCGAGGTGCTGGGCGCGTTCGTAGCCCTCGGCGAAGGCGTCTATCGCCTGGTGGATGGCGGCCAGGATGCCGTCGGCCGATCCGGCGCTGTGCGGGCGTGCGGTGCGTGCGGCGGTCAGGTGGGCGCTGACGAGGGCCCGCAGCCCGTACCCGGCTTCCGCGGCCTGCTCGCCCAGGGTCCGTCGGGAGTCGATCTCTTCCCGGGTGAGGCGGCGGCCGGTTGCCGAGACATCGGCCAGGATGCGGGCATAGCCGTCCAGATACTGCTCGGGAATGTCCCGCCCCGTCACGCCGCCCCCAGAATCTTGACGCGCCGATGACGTTTTCTTGGCGGGTCACCGGCATGCAGACCCTAGTGAACACTGCCGGACACCGGCAATGCGCGGGCGTGCGCCGGTCGCTCATCATGACCTGCGGGGAGCACTGCGGAGGGTTGTGGTGCCGGACACCGGCAGATGGCCCGCCACCTGTCGGCCTCCGGCACCGGAACCCGCACCGAAGCAGTGCACCGTTCACTGACGCGCGCCCGTCTCGTCGGCCGCCTCTGCCTCAAGGACGTATGCCATGACTGTCATCGGCGTGCTCGCAGCCGCCCTCCTCCTCGTCGTCGCCGTCGTGCTGCTGATCGTCTCCCGGCTGTTCCGCAAGGTGGAACAGGGCAAGGCGCTGATCGTCTCCAGGATGCGCAAGGTCGATGTCACCTTCACCGGGCAGGTCGTGCTGCCGGTGCTGCACAAGGCCGAGGTGATGGACATCTCGGTGAAGACCATCGAGATCACCCGGGCCGGCAAGGAAGGCCTGATCTGCAAGGACAACATCCGCGCGGACATCCGGATCTCGTTCTTCGTCAAGGTCAACCAGACCGTGCAGGACGTCATCAAGGTCGCCCAGGCCGTCGGCACCCAGCGGGCGAGCGACCAGCGGACGCTGCAGGAACTGTTCCACGCGAAGTTCTCCGAGGCGCTGAAGACCGTCGGCAAGCAGATGGACTTCACCGACCTCTACACCCAGCGTGAGGAACTCCGCTACAAGATCATCGAGTTGATCGGTGTCGACCTCAACGGCTACCACCTGGAGGACGCGGCGATCGACTACCTGGAGCAGACACCGCTCACCCAGCTCGACCCCGCCAACGTGCTCGACGCCCAGGGCATCCGGAAGATCACCGAGCTGACGACGATCGAGCACGTGCGCACCAACGAGTTCCAGCGCACCGAGGAGAAGGAGATCACCCGGCAGAACGTCGACGCCCGCGAGGCCATCCTGGAGCTGGAGCGCCGGCAGGCGGACGCCGAGATCAAGCAGCGGCGGGAGATCGAGACCTCCCGGGCCCGCGAGGAGGCCGAGACCGCGCGGGTGGTGGAGGAGGAGCGGCTGCGTGCCCAGTCCGCCTTCCTGCGGACCGAGGAACAGCTCGGCGTGCAGCGGGAGAACCAGGCGCGCGAGGTCGCCGTCGCCGCCAAGAACCGTGAGCGGGTCATCGCCGTCGAGAACGAGCGGATCGAGAAGGACCGCCTGCTGGAGGTCATCGCACGTGAGCGGGAGACCCAGCTGACCAGGATCGCTTCCGAGAAGGAGGTCGAGGCGGAGAAGCGGGAGATCGCCGAGGTCATCCGCGAGCGGGTCGCCGTGGACCGCACGGTCGCCGAGCAGGAGGAGGCCATCAAGAAGCTGCGCGCCGTGGAGGAGGCGGAGCGGCAGCGGCAGGCCGTGGTCATCGCCGCGGAGGCCGAGGCGCAGGAGAAGCTGGTCAAGGACATCAAGGCCGCGGAGGCCGCCGAGCAGGCCGCCACCCACCGCGCCGCCGAGGAACTGACCTTGGCGCAGGCACGGTTGAAGACCGCCGACCTCGACGCGCAGGCCAGGCTGAAGCTCGCGGAGGGTGTGCAGGCGGAGGCCGCCGCCGAGGGACTGGCCGCCGTACGGGTCCGCGACAAGGAGGCGGAGGTCATCGAGAAGGCCGGCCGCGCCGAGGCGGAGGCGACGGAGGCCCGGCTGCGGGCCGAGGCCGAGGGGGTGCGGGCCAAGGCCCTCGCCGAAGCGGAGGCGATCGGGGAGAAGCTCAAGGCGGAGGCCGCCGGTCTCACCGAGAAGGCCGCCGCGATGGCCGCCCTGGACGAGGCGTCCCGCGGGCACGAGGAGTACCGGCTGCGGCTGGAGGCGGAGAAGGCCGTCCGGCTGGCCGGACTGGACGTGCAGCGCCAGGTCGCCGAGGCGCAGGCCACGGTTCTCGCCACCGGCCTGGAGAACGCCGACATCAACATCGTCGGCGGTGACTCGGTCTTCTTCGACAAGCTGGTCGGGTCGATCGCGCTCGGCAAGGGCGTCGACGCCTTCGTGCAGCACTCCGAGACCGCGCGGACCCTGGGGAAGCCCTGGCTGGACGGCTCGTCGAGCTTCACCGACGACCTCGCCCGCATGCTCGGCCCGGTCTCCACGGCCGACGTGCAGAACCTCACCGTCTCGGCCCTGCTGATGCGGCTGATGAAGTCGGGCGGCACGAACGCCGGGCACCTCCAGCAGCTCCTCGACAAGGCGGGCGAACTCGGCCTCGCCGACACCCCGCTCACCGCCCTCGACGGCGCGGCGAGGGTCTGACCGGGACCGGGTGGTGCCGGAGCTGCCGCACAGGGGACGGCAGCTCCGGCACCACCCTCGTCCGCCACCTCCTCGAAGGGATGAACCGTCCATGGCCACCGCCCTGGAGACCGGTGCGTACGACGCCGTCGACGCCGGCACCTACGAGGTGCTGCGCGACCGGCTCACCGCACAGGCCGGCGAACTCGCCCGGCGTGCCGAACTCCTCAACGACCGCCGCATCGAGGAGTTCGGGACGGCACGGCTGGAGCTGGCCGGCAGCCGCCACCTGCGGACGGAGCACGCGTGCGTGCCCCGGGACGTCGTGTCCGTCGGGGACGTCCTGCTCGTCGGTGCCGGCGACCGGCCCGGCCCCCGCCCGCAGACGGCGGTCGCCGACGTGTTCGCCCTGTACGACCGCGACCTGAACCGGCTGCCGCAGACGGCCGTACCGGGCCTGCTGGACGACCCGTTCTTCGTACGGGAGTTCACGGACCTGCACCGCTACTACCGGCAGGCCCGCCTGCTCCGGCTGCGCCGGATCGACGGCAGACTGCTGGCGGTCTTCCGCACCGGCGAGAAGACCGACGACATCCGCGTGCTGCGCTGGGCCCTGGACGAGACCGGCCGGCCGGCGTTCCTGGACGCGCGCGGCGAACGCGACGACACCTTCCCGCCCCCGTACGACCTCACCTGGACCGAGACCACCCGTGAGGACCATGTCCTGGGCCGTCACCCGCACGTCTCCGTCCAGGGCGAGCTGTACGTCGCCACCCTCGGCGGCGCGCTCACCGTCAAGCTGGAGAACGACACCGAGACGGGCGAGGGCATCCACAGCGAGCCGGTGGACGAGCCGCTGCAGGCGCTCGCCGACGCGGACATCGCGCACGCGCGCGTCGGCGCCCTGATCCTGCTGCGGGTACGCCCGTACAAGGAGGACGGCCACAGGTACCTGGTGTTCAACACCCTCACCAAGGCAGTCGTCCGTCTGGACGGCATCGGGCAGGCGTGCCGCCGCCTGCCCGAGGACCAGGGCATCGTGTTCCCCGGCGGCTACTGCCTGGCCACGGGCGCCCACAAGACCTACGGAACCGACGCGAGCGGCCTGGAGTTCGAGCGGGAGATCCGCTCGCCCAACGGCGAGGACGTGCTGTACGCGTTCCACGCCCGTGGGGAGAGCCGCGGTCTGCTGTTGTCGTACAACACCATCCGCAAGGAGTTCGCGAACCCGCTTCCCTGCCGCGGCTGGGCCCTGTTCGACGACGGCGCCTTCGCGGTGCTGCGTGCCGAGGGTGAGGAACCGGCGCAGGTGCATCCGGTGCGGCTGTGGAACTCGCCCTACGCCTCCCACGCCCACGTCGCCACCGCCCTCACCGGGAGCGGCGCGCTCGGGCGCGTGGGCAACGCCGACCTCGTGCGGGGCATCTCCGCCTGCCTGTCCGTCGCGGGCCTGGCCCGGGAGGACATCTCGACGAGCGAGGGCTACCGGGAACTGGCCGCCGCCTGTCTGCGCGCCGCCGACGCCCACCACTGGCTGGCCGAAGGCGACCTGGGCGACCTGCTCGGCGCGCTGGACGCGGTCCGTGGGACGGCCGAGCAGGTGCTGGCCGAGTTCGAGACCGTGCGAGCACTGACCCGGCAGGCCGCCGACGCCCTGGACGAGGCCGCCGAGCGGATCGCCTCCGTCGTGCGCCGCCTGCGCGGCGAGGCACCGGACGAGGCCGCGGCCTGGGTGCGGGGGCTGACCGAGCTGCGGCACGCCCACGGCCACCTGCTGACCCTCAAGGAGATGCGGTACGCGGACGGCACCCGCCTCGACGCCCTCGCCGGCCAGGCGGAGGCCGACCTGGCCGCTCTCGGGCAGCGGGCCGTGGTCTTCCTGGCCCGCGAGGACGCCTTCGCCGGCCCGCGGAGGGAGGTCGAAGAGCTCGTCGCCGACGCCGAGGCCATCACCACCGCGGCAGAGGCGGCCCCGGTGGCCGCCAGGCTGGACGAACTCGGCGACACCCTCCGCACGGTCACGGACGTCGTCGCCGCCCTGGACACGGGGGACGCCACGGTCCGTACGTCCGTCCTGGAGCGCATCGCCGGGGTGCTGGCCGGCGTCAACCGGGCCCGTGCCACCCTCGACGCCCGCCGCCGCGCACTGGCCGACCACGAGGGCCGCGCCGAGTTCGCCGCCGAGAGCGCGCTGCTCGGGCAGGCCGTCACCGCGGCCCTCGCGGCCGCGGACACCCCGCAGGCGTGCGACGACCAGCTCGCCCGGCTCCTGAGCAGGCTGGAGGACCTGGAGTCCCGCTTCGCGCGGTCGGACGAGTTCCTCGGCGCCCTCGCCGACAAGCGCACCGAGGTCTACGACGCCTTCGCCGCCCGCAAGCAGTCACTCGCCGACGCCCGCGCCCGCCGCGCCGAGCAACTCGCCGCCTCCGCCGGCCGCGTCCTGGAGACCGTCACCCGGCGCTGCGCCGCCCTCTCCGACGCCGGCGCGATCGCCGCCTGGTTCGCCTCCGACCCGATGGTGGCCAAGGTCCGCCGCACCGCCGACGAGCTGCGCGCGCTCGGTGAGAGCGTGCGAGCCGAGGAACTCGACGGCCGCCTGAAGTCCGCCCGCCAGGAAGCCGACCGCGCCCTGCGCGACCGCACCGACCTGTACGCCGACGACGGCCGTACCGTCCGCCTCGGCACCCACCGCTTCGCCGTCAACACCCAGCCCCTCGACCTGACCCTGCTCCCGCACGGCGACGGCCTCGCCTTCGCCGTCACCGGCACCGACTACCGCGCCCCGGTCACCGACCCCGCCTTCGCGGCCACCCGCGCCCACTGGCACCGCACCCTGCCCTCGGAGTCACCGGAGGTCTACCGCGCCGAGTACCTCGCCGCCCGCCTGCTGCGCGCACACGGCCCGGCCGCCCTCGCGGCGGCCGAGGACCTCCCGGCCCTGGTACGCACAGCGGCACAGGAGGCGTACGACGAGGGCTACGAGACCGGCGTACACGACCACGACGCGACGCTCATCCTCACCGCGCTCCTGCCCCTGTACGAGGCAGCCGGTGCCCTGCGCCACGAAGGCGCCGCCCGCGCCGCCGCCCAGCTCTTCTGGACCCACGGCACCACCCCCGGGGCACGCCAGGCGTGGACCCGGCGGGCTCTGTCGCTGGCCCGCGCCCGGGACACGTTCGGTCCGGCACCCGCCGTCGCCGATCTGGAGCGGGAGCTGGCGGAGGAGATCGGCGCGGAGTACGCGGCGGCCGCCGCCTCCTACCTCTTCGAGGAACTGACGACCGCTCCCGGCGGTTTCGTCCTCGGCGCGAGCGCCCGCACCCTGCTGGACGCGTTCCGCCGCACGGCCGGCACGAGTGCCTACGCCGACGACCTGACCGCACTGGACGACCTGCCCGCCCGCCGCCAGCTGGTCGAGGCGTGGCTGTCCTCGTACGCGGCGGCCGGCGGCATGGACCTCGCCCCGGGTGATCTGGCCGAGGCCGTGGCGGCCGAACTCTGCCCCGAACTGTCGCGCTACGACGGCGACGCCCCGCTCACCGCGACCGCCGAGGGCCTGCTCGGCACGCACCCCCGCGTCACCGCCCGCCGACTTGCCCTGCGGCTGGACGACTTCCTCGCCCGCACGGCCCGCTTCGCGGAGCAGGACGTGCCCGCCCACCGCGCCTACCAGCGGCGGCGCACCGCCCTGGTGGCCGCCGAACGCGCCCGCCTGCGCCTGGACGACCACCGCCCCCACGTCATGTCCTCCTTCGTCCGCAACCGGCTCGTGGACGAGGTCTACCTGCCGCTCATCGGCGACAGCCTGGCCAGGCAACTGGGCACCAAGGGCCACACCAAGCGCACCGACACCGGCGGCCTGCTGCTGCTCCTGTCCCCGCCCGGCTACGGCAAGACGACCCTCGTGGAGTACGTCGCCGACCGCCTGGGCCTGATGCTGGTGAAGGTCAGCGGTCCGGCGCTCGGCCACGCCGTCACCTCGCTCGACCCCGCCGAGGCCCCGAACGCCACCGCACGCCAGGAGGTCGAGAAGATCAACTTCGCGTTGGAGGCGGGCAACAACACCCTCCTCCACCTGGACGACATCCAGCACACCTCACCGGAACTCCTGCAGAAGTTCATCCCGCTGTGCGACGCCACCCGCCGCATCGACGGCGTCCGCGACGGTGAACCGCGCACCTACGACCTGCGCGGCAAGCGGTTCGCGGTCTGCATGGCCGGCAACCCCTACACCGAGTCCGGCAGCCGCTTCCAGGTGCCGGACATGCTCGCCAACCGCGCCGACGTGTGGAACCTCGGCGACGTCCTGAGCGGCAAGCAGGACGTCTTCGGCCTGAGCTTCATCGAGAACGCGCTCACCGCCAACCCGGTCCTCGCCCCGCTGGCCGGCCGCGACCGTGCCGACCTCGCCCTGCTGCTCCGCCTGGCCCAGGGCGATCCGACGGCCGGATCCGCCCGGCCGGCCCACCCGTACGCGCCCGCCGAGCTGGAGCGGATCCTGGCGGTCCTGCGGCACCTGCTGACAGTCCGGGAGACGGTCCTGGCGGTCAACGCGGCCTACATCGCCTCGGCCGCCCAGTCGGACCCGACCCGCACCGAACCGCCCTTCCGGCTCCAGGGCTCCTACCGGAACATGAACAAGATCGCCCAGCGGGTCCAGCCGGTCATGAACGACGACGAACTGGCGACCCTGATCGACGACCACTACCGGGCCGAGGCCCAGACCCTGACCACGGGCGCCGAGACCAACCTGCTGAAGCTGGCCGAGCTGCGCGGCACGCTCACCGCCGACCGGGCAGCCCGCTGGACGGAGGTGAAGGCGGCCTACGTCCGTGCCCAGACGCTCGGCGGCCCGGAGGACGACCCGCTCGCCCGCGCCGTCGCCGCTCTCGGCCTCCTCGCCGACCGCGTGGCCGCGGTCGAGGCCGCCATCACCCGCGCCACCGGTCCCCGCATGGTGCCCGCCCAGCCGCGAGGACGGCACGCCGCCGGAGACCTGGAGCAGCCATGATGCCGTTCCTGATCCCCGTGGGTGTCGCCGTGCTGATCGTCGCCGTCGACACCGTGGTGCTGGTCCGGCGCGACCGGCGCCGCATGGGGGGAGGCACCCAGGGCCCGCGGACCGAGGCGCCCGCCACGCGCGCTGCCCCGAGGTCCGGCGCAGGGCGCACGCCGGCCGCGCCGCCTTCCCGCGTGAGCGGGAGTGAGGACGAGTGCTCGGCGGGCGGCGCTCGGCGAGCGGCCCGGCGGTATCGTGCCCGTACGGGTGGCCGGTCCCGCGGGGACGGCCGTCCGGGAGACGGTACGACGGGGACAGGAGCCGGTTGTGCGAGCGCGTGACTTGGCGGTCGAGTACGAGACGGTCGGCCTGGACAGCGACGCCCTGGGCGCGGCGCGGCTGATGGCCGAACACCGGTTGCCCGCCCTGCTGGTCGTGGACGGCGACGGCGAGCCGAGAGCGGTCCTGCCCGCCTCCCAGATGGTCAGGATCCTGGTGCCGGAGTACGTCATCGAGGACCCGACCCTGGCAGCGGTGGTCGACGAGCGGCACGCCGACCGGCTCTGCGAGGCCCTGGCCGGCCGCAAGGTGCGCGACTGCCTGTCGAAGAGGACTCCGGCCCCCGTGGTCGCCGCGCCCGACGACACCGCGCTGGAGATCGCCGCGCAGATGGCAGAGGTACGCAGCCCTCTGGTGGCCGTGGTGGACCATGACGCCCAGGGCACCCGCCTGCTCGGCGTCATCACCGCTTCCCACCTGCTGGAGCGCCTGCTCGCCGTGACCGCCGACTGAGCCGCCGGGGGCTCGTCGCCGCAGACCGGCAACGAGCGGTGCCCGGCGTGCCCACGGGCAACCACGCCCTTCCGGTCGTCGCGCACAGCTCCACCGACGTACCGGTCGCCCGCATGTTCGACGTGGAGGACCTCGTCGGCATCCCGGACGACGACGGCCACGACGACGACCATGACCGTGCACCGGCCACCGCGCGGGGCGCCCGGACCGAGTGAGCGACCGACCGGAGGACCGTGAACGACTGGCACAGCTGGGCGGCGATCGCCGTCTTCACCGGCGCCTACGCCCTGATCATCAGCGAGAAGATCCACCGCGTCGCCGTCGCGCTCGGCGGCGCGGGCCTGATGCTGGCCCTCGGCGCGACCGACGACGTCTCGGCGTTCTACTCCGAGGACTCCGGCATCGACTGGAACGTCGTCTTCCTGCTCATGGGCATGATGATGATCGTCGGCGTGCTGAAGAAGACCGGCATGTTCGAGTACCTGGCGATCTGGGCGGTCAAGCGTGCCCGCGTCCAGCCCTTCCGGGTCATGGCCATGCTCGTCGTCATCACGGCGCTCGCCTCGGCCCTGCTCGACAACGTGACGACGGTCCTGCTGATCGCCCCGGTGACCCTGCTGGTGTGCGAGCGCATGGCCCTGCCCGCCGCCCCGTTCCTGATCGCCGAGGTGTTCGCGTCGAACATCGGCGGCACGGCCACCCTGGTCGGCGACCCGCCGAACATCATCATCGCCAGCCGGGCCGGCCTGACCTTCAACGACTTCCTCGTGCACCTCGCCCCGCTGTCCGCCGTGCTGGTCGTCGTCCTCCTGCTGCTGTGCCGGGTGATGTTCCGTACGTCGTTCGTCTACGATGAGGAACGCGCCGCCGAGATCATGGCGCTGGAAGAGGGCGAGGCCATCAAGGACCGGCGCCTGCTGCTCCAGGGCCTGATCGTGCTGGCCCTGGTGGTGGCCGGCTTCGTCCTGCACCCCGTCCTGCACTACGAGCCCAGCATCGTGGCCCTGTTGGGCGCCGGGCTGTTGGTCGCGCTGTCGTCGGTGGAGACCCACGACGTCCTCGCCGAGGTGGAGTGGCCCACGCTGGCCTTCTTCGCCGGCCTGTTCATCATGATCGGTGGCCTCATCGACACCGGCGTCGTCGGCGAGATCTCCTCCCAGCTGGCGAAGGCCATCGGGGGCAGCGAACTGGGCGGTTCGATGATCCTGCTCGGTGGTTCGGCGGTGCTGTCCGGGATCGTCGACAACATCCCCTACGTCGCCACCATGGCACCCATCACCAGCGACCTGGTCCACGACATGGGCGGCTCCTCGGGCCACGTCCTGTGGTGGGCCCTCGCCCTGGGCACCGACCTCGGCGGCAACGCCACCGCCATCGGGGCCAGTGCGAACGTCGTGGTCCTCGGCATCGCCGAACGCAACCGGCAGCCCATCTCCTTCTGGCAGTTCACCAAGTACGGCCTGGTCGTCACGGCCGCGACGGTGGCCATCGCCCTGGCCTACGTGTGGCTCCGCTACTTCGCCCTGGCGTGACGGCCGGAACGGACGACAGCGCGTCAGAGCTCCGCCGAGGCGTCGCACGGCAACCACCGAACCGCTTCCCTGGGAGCAGGGACGCCGGCGCGGCACATCGCGGACGGCCCCCGGCGAACGCGAGGAGCCGGGTATCGGTGGACGCCGCACACATCGTGGGGTCGATCGTCGCGGTCTGCTGGGTCGGATACCTCGTCCTGGCGATCAGGTTCCCGGGGAAGTTCTGACGGTCCCACCGCACGTAGCGGCTGTGGGACGTACCGCCGGGGCCCGAAGGCCGACCTCGGGACTCGCGGCCGCAGGTTCCCGGCCGCGAGTCCTGGAGGGCCTGCGCGTCCTGAACGGCCCGTCACCCGGCCGGAACCCGGAAGGGCCGCCCGAGCCGAGTCCTGGGAGACCGTCTCACGATCAGGCCGCCTCTGCCTCTGCCCCTGCCTCGACGTCCTCGATACCCGTGGGCCGTCCGGCCCGGTTCCAGCGGATGTACAGGCCGCCGGCGATGAGAAGCGCGGCCACCATCGACAGCACCGGCCGGCCGCGCAGCAGGTTCACCACGAGGGTGAATGCCACAGCGGCCGCGGCGATCCCGTTGGCCCAGGCCAGCGCGGTCTTGCCCGCGTCGCGCGCGAAGCGGGTCATGGCGAGCAGGCCCACCAGGAAGCTGACGAAGACGGCGACCGCGTAGAAGAGGACGAGCTCCTGTTCCTGCCCCGCAGCCGCGACGATGACGACCGCCGCGGCCACCAGGTAGACCACCACGGACCAGTACGGCGTGTGGTGGCGGTTGGCCCGGCCGAGGACCGGAGGCAGCACGCCGGGCCGCTCGGAGCTGCCGGACAGGGCCTTCAGCAGCCCGGGGCCGGCCTGGAAGGAGGAACTGGCGGCGGCGAGCAGCAGCAGCGAGCTGGTGAGCTGGAAGGCGCCGTAGAGCCGGCCCGGTCCGGCCGCGGCGCGGGCGATGTCGGCGATCTGCGTCGAGTCGGCGCCCGGCACGCCGATGTGCAGCCGTACGGCCAGCGCGGTCAGCGCCAGGGTGAGCCCGCCCACGATGACCACCAGGAGGGCCAGCGTGCCACGGCCGAAGCGTCGGCGACGGGTGTCGTCGAGCTGACCGAGCTGCGCGATCGCGGTGGACGGTGCCTCCACGCCGGTGGCCAGTGCCATGGCGACCGGGAAGGCGAGGACCACCGCGAGCACGGCCGAGTGCCCGGGTCCGGTGGTCGGGGCCGCGTGGGCCGTGCCATCGGGCGCGGCGAAGCCGAGGATCAGCACGGCCACGGACACCGCCACGAACGCCGCGGTCATGACGGCGAACAGCAGCCGCCCGACGTGCCCGAACCAGGTCAGCCCGGCCACCAGCAGGAGGAGCGCCAGAGCCAGGACCAGGCGGACAGGCGCGAGTGCAGGGAAGAGAGCGATCACGGCGCTGGCCGCGGCGGAGATCGAGATGCCGATGGTCAGGACGAAGTCGACCACCAACGCGCCGATGGGCAGGAACGTCCATCGCGGCCCGAACGCCCGGGCTGCCGCCGCCGCCGCTCCTCCGCCCTTGGGGAAGCGACGCACCAACTGCCAGTAGTTGGCGGTGACCACGACGACCAGCCCGATCACCAGGCTCATCGTGGGCAGCAGCAACGCGAGGTCCCCGTGCAGTGCCCGCAGCGCCGCCTCGATCGCGTAGGCGACGGAGGACACCGGGTCGGCGATCACGGCGAAGGCGAAGGCGAAGAACAGAACGGAACGGCGCGGAGCACGACCGCGCGAGGAGACGGGGAGCGCCGATGGAACGGCAGCCCGACTGGTGGCAGACACGCGAAGACCTCTCGTCGGCAGAATCAGGAGGGACCTCGCCGACCCGACTTCCCGGCACACCGGCGACAACACTACGTCCGGCCGCCGGGGCACTGACCTGCCGCTTCGGGTCGCGGCATCCTCCACTACCGTCGAAGACGGTCCAGGCGCGACCGCCCCGTGCGGCTGCTGCTGGACGAACTCGTCCGCCGCAAGGGCGAGTTGGACTGGTCACCGACAAGGGTTACGACTACGACCCCTCGCTGATGCGGCTTGGCAGCCGGAGTATCACACCCCCGTATCGCCCGTAAGGGCGTCGAGCCTTCGACTCGGCTGGGGAGACACCGGTGATCTGTTGACGCACCGTGAGCCGGCTGGGCGGCTTCCGTCGCCTGCACCGCCGTTACGAGCGCGAGGCCGAGCACTTCCTTGCCGTCACCGGCATTGCCGTGACGGTCATCCGCTACCGCCGCCTTGTGCTGCCGCCGCCTTGCCGGGTGACGCAATGGCTCACACCGGTTCTGTCTGTTCGGCAGGGCGCGGGGAGGCAGGGCGCGTCGCGGGGGTGGAGCGGCGGGCGAGGTCGGGCAGGACAGTGGCCAGGCCCAGCAGTGCCATGATCGCGCCGAGCCAGAGCGGGGCGCGCAGTCCCCAGGCGTCGAGCACGACGGCGCCGATGGAGGAGCCGAGGATGATGCCGAGGGTGATGAAGGAGGAGTGGACGGTGTTGACCAGCGGGCCGGCGTTTCCGGTTCGCTGGACGCGGGTCGCCATGGCCGGGTTCATGGTGACGCCGACCAGGCCGATGCCCATCATGCAGACGACGGCCGGTGCGGGCAGGTCGGCGAGCAGGGCGAAGCCGGTCAGGAACACGGTGTTGAGGACGAGGCCGACGGCGAGGACGAGGACGGTGTGCCGGTCGGCGAAGCGGCCGACGATGTTGTTGCCGACGACGGTGGCGGCGCCGTAGGCGATCAGCAGGAGAGGGACGGTGCCGGTGGAGAAGCCGGCGAGGTCGGTGAGGATGGGGTTGAAGTAGCTGAAGGCGGAGAAGGTGGCGCCGATGATGAGCGTGCTGGTGGACAGCACCAGCCACAGCTTGGGCTTCGTGAAGACGCCGACCTCTTGCCGGAATCCGCCCCCGCCCTCGACGCGTTCGATGCGGGGGACGCCGAACCAAGTGGCCACGGCGGCGATCACGGTGATGGCGGTGATGGTCCAGAACGCCGCGCGCCAGCCGAAACGCTCGCCGACCAGGGTGGAGATGGGCAGCCCGAGCAGGGTGCCGAGCATGAGGCCGTTCATCGCGACAGCGATCGCGCGGCCGCGGACCTCGGGGCGGGTGATCTGGGCGCACATCGAGATACCCACGCCGAAGAAGGCCTGTGAGGCGATGCCGGTGATGATCCGCGCGACCATCATCGTGGAATAGCCGGTCGCCGTGGCAGCCAGGACGTTGCCCGCCAGGAAGATGACGAACAGCGCCATCAGTGCCGTCCGCGGCGGGAGTTTCATGAGAGCCACGGTGAGGAACGGCCCTCCGGCCGCCATGGCCACCGCGAACGCGGTGATGAGGTAGCCGATCTGCGGGATGGTGGCGTTCAGGCCGTCGGCCATCTGCGGCATCAGTCCGGCGACCACGAACTCACTGGTCACCATGGCGAAGATGCCGAGTGCCAGGACGTATACGGCACGGGGCACGGTCTTGTCTCCTTGGAGGTCGACGCCGACCGGCGTGGGCCGGGTGGCGTGGTGATGAAGAACGTTATGAATCGATCAGTTCAAAACGCGGACATGTGTAGGCATCGCCCGGGTGGCGAGTGGTCAGTGGGTCAGCGCGTCGAGGGTGACTTCGGCGATCGACTCCAGTGCGGTCCGGTCGGCGCCGCCCTGGCTGGAGATGCGCATACCGCCGATCGCTGCGTTGATGAAGCGGGCCAGCGCTCCGGCGTCCCGCTGGGAGGTGATGCTGCCGTCACGGCGACCCTCCTCGATCACCGCGCGCAGCACCGCGAGCCTGCGGGCTGTGTCGCGCTCCAGCAGTTCCGCCGCCCTGCTGTCGCGAGCGGCCAGTTCGACCGTGGTGTTCACGGTCAGGCACCCCAGGATGCGGCCGCCGGCCCGGTGCTCGGTCTCGCCGTCGACGACCATGGCGAACAGGCCGCGGATGCGGTCGGCGGCACGGCGCCGCGTGTCCTCCAGGACGGCCAGCTGGGCGGTGGTCATGGTGTCGATGTAGTAGGCCAGTGCTCGCTCGAACAGGTCGTGCTTGCTCTTGAACGCGTTGTAGATGCTGCTGCGCCCCAGCCCGGTGGCTTCGCACAGGTCCTGGGTGGAAGTGGCCTCGTAGCCCTTCTCCCAGAACGTGCGCATCGCCGCGTCCAGGGCTCGTTCCTCGTCGAACATCCGCGGTCGCGCCATGCGGCCAGCTTAACCATTTTGGATCGATCGTTGCAATACACGCTCACAAGCCTGCCGCTCACTACCACCTGAGGCCGGCAGTGCGGGGCGTGCCGGCGGGACTATCTCGTCCCCTCACCGGCGTTCCGAAGCTCCTCCTTCTGAACGCGCCACTCCCGCAGCCTTCCCACGGGCGAATGCAGCCCTGGCGGCTGCAGTGGAGGAGCCGACCGTCCAGGAGTACCAGAAGCTCCTCCGCGACCGCTCACGTGATCAGTCCGCCTGAAGCTCTTCAATGACCTGCTCGGCCACGCGCTGTGCAGGCTCCAGCCGGGGGTCCTCAGGGTGCGCGTACGGACCAAGGATCTTCGAGCAGACGAACAGCGTCATCAGCTTGCCGTCCCGGCTCTCGAAGCCCTGCCGACGCTCCCGCCGTACACGATCGGCCAAGGACGGGATGGCAAGCGAGCTCGCCCACAGCGAGGCCGAGTCCAGTCCCTGTGGGGCGTTCCCCCAGTCCTCCCAGTCGAAGAGGCTGAACACCGGCGCCGTGACGTTGGCCCAGTTCAGGTCGGCGTGAGCCGGCACCCAACGCTGGACGGTCGTATCGAAATCGCCGGGGAAGGCAGCCCGAATGGCTGCGGTGACCGACGTCTGCGTGATGGTCTCGGTGTCCGGTGTGGCGACCCGCCTTGTCTGGTGTGCTGCCAGCGCGTCCAGAGAGGCGTGCAACGCGTCCCACCACTCGTCCGGGAGTTCCGGGGCCCCACTCAGAATGGCGTTTCCGACTGGAGCGGCGGGCAGGAGCTCAGTTTCGTCGGCCCGCCACATCACCTGTTCGTTCGTGTCCCTCCAGACCAGGCATCCCCGCCATGCCGGCCGGGCGACGCCGTCCAGGCGGGCGGCGCACTCCGCGCCGTTCCATCCTTGATCGGTGATTCTGTCGACCAGGCGTCGCTCGATGCGGATCCAGGTCTCGCGGTCGGTCCGTGCTCCCACGGACCGACGCTTGCGCACCACCGTGTCCGGTAGGAAACGCACCTGCAGTGACCGGGCCACGCGATCCGGAACCTCGTCAACTGCCTGCACGCGTAGGTCAACGGCCTGATTAGTGGATACCGAGAGCGTCATACACAGGACCGTAGCTGCGGGGCTGCGAGAGGCCGTCGAACTCGAGGAACCAGCGGCCAACTCGGACTGCATCCAGCAGCCCACGGGAACGGATGCCCCGGCTCCGGGCTGGAAGAAGGGGAAACGCAAGCAGGAAGATCCGTCGGACCCGGGCGGTCGGCAAGATTCATAGCGGTTGCTGTACTCCGGTGCTGTACATACATCAGAGGCCCATTCGCAATCACGTGAATGGGCCTCTGACCAGCGTCGGGGTGGCGGGATTTGAACCCACGACCTCTTCGTCCCGAAGCAACTTGGGCGGAGGCTCGACCTGCAGCGAGTGCGCCTTTCACCTGCGGCGATAGTCCGCGGGCGTCCGTGCTTGTCCGCCGCTGTCCGTCGGCGTTGTCACGCAGTTAGACACTCACCGCCGGATCGCACGATGCGGCACAGCCATGGCCGGCTCGGGGCTGGCCCAGTAGAGAATGGCACGGTGGACGTAGCTGCGGAACTGTGTGCTCTTACGGGCTCTCTGTCGCGAGAAGACGGGGTCTTCGGCCGTGTGGTCGACCAGGCCAGCGGATCCGTTCCGGGACTCGTTCGCCAAGTGGCCGCCGAGGCCGAGGAGGCTTGGAAGCAGTATGCAGTGGAAGGTGCAGTTGGCCCGGACACAAAAGTAGAGATCGACGACGCTCTCTTGCAGATCGACGCTGAGCGCGCAGCGGAGCTCTTGGCCTACCTGGCGACCTACGACCTCGTGTTCCCGGGCTCAGCACGCCGAGACCGCGCCCACGCCCGTAGAGCGGCGGAACGAGTTGTCCGTCTGCTGGGCTATGAGGCCGCCTGGTACACGAACATCACCGACCTCTCGCCCGGAGCACGAGCGTGGAACCCGGTCACCCGGCATACCTTCGATGGGGTTGTTGCCGGGACCGGCGGGTCCTTCGCCGTGGTGTTGCTGCAGGTAGGCGAGGACTGAGCCCCGCTGACACTCTGCCGCTGCCGTGTCAGCCGCGGCGTCGTGCGAGCACCGCTTTAGGAGTTCGATCGCTCCTCGGTACTGCCGGGGAACCACCCGGTCACACTGGCCGTGTCGGGCCGCCCAGGACTGCTGGCGTCCGGCGTTGTTGATGTCACGCGTGGATGTCAGAGCGGAGCAACCCGCGCGCGCTCGCTGGCACGATGACCCCGTGGTTGACCTGGAGCGCATCAAAGCAGAGACCGTGGCGTACTTCCGGGCACTCGATGAGAACGCCAACCAGCGGCACCACTTCCGCCATGCTGACGAGGACGGCGGCTTGTGGTACTTCGAGGCCGTACTCGACCGCGGCGAGTTGATCGCCGTCAAGCAAGCCGAGCTGACTTCGGCCGGCCAACTCCACCGGTACAGCTGGCAGCACCTGGAGGACGAACATGGCTTCCTGACGGACCAAGCGATCGACCCTGAAGAGGACCCGCTGGAGACCATCCCGGCAGAGGAGTTCCAGCGGGTGTGGACTCGGTGAGCGGGCTGGACAACCACTTTAGGAGAGAGGCTGGGTGATCTCGCGCCTGATCTGCGGCTTCACCGGCCGAGGAAGGGGGCGGGTGCTCGACCGCGGGGCACCGGTGCTGACCGAGGCTGACCCCTGCATCTGGCACGGTTGTGGCACGAACCTCAGCCGACGATAGTCAGCCACGATGGCGGGTGCGTCGACCGACCAGGCGCGCGTGTGCCTCGCTGCACCCCCGCTGGCCTTCACCACGCTGCCAGCGTCGTCGACCAGAGTAAGTCACGACGGCCGGCACGTAATGACGGCGCACACGGAAGCCTCCGTTTGGCGCTCAGGACATCAACCGTAGATGTCAGCGGGGCCTCACCTGCGAAATCCGTAGGTGAGGCCCCGCTGGTCTGGTGTCCCCGGCAAAGTTCGAACCTGCGAGACCCGCTTTAGGAGTTCAACGCAATGGCTGGGTCACCCCCGCACCGGTGTCAAGGCTGGGTGGGGCGTGTGCCTCTAAGTACCTCCACGGGCGCTCATGTATGGCGACGTTGCAGTCAGAGGCTACCGTCGCTGTTATCGCTTCCAGATGAGTGATTAGAATCTGCGCGCAATGCGTCTGCCGGACCGTGGAACGAGTAGTCCCCCAACGGTGTGTCTCTCTGGGCGAGCGTTCGGTTTAGCAGCTCTTCCCTGCGACTCGCTAGGTTCTCTTTATTCATCACCACATCATCGACAATTTCCAGGAATGCATCGCCTATCAGCGTTGATACCTTGGACGCGGTGTTTACTGATTCGGTCAGTAGCAGGATAGTGAGAGCGTCAAGAGCATGGCCCCGGGCCAGGTGAATACTGTCGTCAGGGTCCACGTCGCCAGCTTGTATTTTCTCCAGAATTTCCCGCGCCCCTTCAAAACGAACATTCGCATGACCATGCGAGAATTCGCCTAGAGCTTTAGTTAGGGCGCGAAGACGATTCCATCCAGCAGCTTTAACCCAGTCCTTCGGCGTCGTGGACGGCGAAGCCGCCAACTTCGATGCCTTGTCCGGCTTCTCAGTCCACGTTCTCATTCTGGCGCTTTGCTCCAGGACGATGCGAAGTGCTGCCAGGGCGCGGTCGTCGTCCTCAAGCCAAAGCCAGTATGCGGAGCGAAGGGCGGAAGAGCAAGAAGCCGCAGCGTCTCCAGCAGGGCTTCCCTCTAGCCATACGGCAAGAATGCCCGCCATTTCGCTCGCAAGCATGTACCGAAAGTCTCTAGTTTCGAGGTATTCGAAGTCTAGATGTCCTATCTTACCCTTTTCCTCGCGAAATGCCTTCAGTGCCCACTTAGCTGCTCTGGCTCGGCGCTCATAGAAGTGCAAGTGGGCAAACTCGTCGTCTCTATAGAGCCTTCCGGCTGGACGGCGCCCCAACATCACCTCTGTGTGTGCTCTTGCGGCGTCCTCCAGGCCAACCACTACTTCTGGCCGCAAACCAGCCTTTGGTAGTAAAGGGGCCAAGGACCAGAACTTTGGGCCGACTGAGCCGGCGTACGCTCTTTCGAAGGATCGCGAAAGGATCTTGGCGGGAAGATCCATCCTGCCCTGCTCGTCTGCTGCTGTGGCAAGACAAAGTCTGACTTGGCGAAGGATCAGTGTGATTACGTCTGCGAGGCTTTCTGAAGCGTCCCTCAGGATACTCGGCGATTCGGCGTCAAACAGTCGCCCAGCGTCCCAATATGCCAATTCGCTCCATGGGCCGCGTCCATGAAGGAACTCAGACATTGATTCCATCAGTTCCACGGGATGCACCTCGTGGTCCAGTCCAACGTTGACTGATGGGCCGTCTGATGAATGTTGCTCCGTTTCCTCGTCCCATGCTGGAGCAGCAGGGGCGTCTGGATTCCTTATCACACGCCGCGCAAACGTATAGTCCTCGTGGCACTTGGCCCAGGCCCGTCCGTAGTAACTGGCTGCTGGCTCGCCGATTCTGTGTGTGACGCCGGTGTTGTATGCAGCGTTTTCGGCCCATCGCTCAAATTGTGACCTTAGAATCGCGGTAGCACCCATGAATTGCCCGCAGAAGACAAGGCGGGCTGCCGCGTAGACGCTGTCGACCCCCCATGCCAGATGATCGATCCAGTTGGCGCCATAAGAGGACGGTGATCGGTCTCGAGAAACGCCTAGCTGACGGAAGGCGACGTCGGTATATCCGATAGAGAGCAGGGCAGACATGATCGGCTCGATAGAGGCCGCGGGCATTTTTTCGACGGCGATCATGCGCGAGTTGTGGCGGGCTATTAGTGCTTCCACAATATATTTACTGCCCATCGCGGCCATCGCCTCGTATTCGGCAATGGAGGACCCTCGTGCGCTTGCACGACGCTGGGCCCTTCGCGCGTACCTGGCCGTCCTCCGCAAGCGTTCGGCCTCTGACTTCGCTGGTTCGCGCAACTCTTGCCTGCGACGACTGGCCCTCCCCATGGGTCCCCTCCCTGCGGCAACGTGACAACTTCGCATGATGCCGCATGGCTTCATACGCCGGCATCTGATTTGAGGCGTCTGATGCCGCACCGGAACGCCTCAGTCTTGACCATGCAGCCGACCTGTCATCTCAGCGTGCGCTCGAGTCGTGATGAGCAACTCGCCCAACCGAACTGGTGGAGTGGGCTAGAAGATGCTGCGACCGGCAGGGCTTAAAGGATCTTTTGTGCATGCTCGGCAATCGGGGTACCTGAGGTGGCCCCCGGGAGAGCACCGCGACGCTCGATCGCGTCTCGTGTAAACCACCCAATGTCTGTCATATTTGAAGCGAGTGTATCTCTTAGTACATGCTCTTGCTCGCTAGTCGGAAGTAGCTCGTAAATGTCCGCTATCAGGACTTCGAGCGAATTTGCGTGAGGGCTGTATCGGATCTTATCTACGATTCGCCCCTGGTAATCATGGAAAATGTATGGGAATTTTTCATGTGGTAGGGCTGACGTGACCACGAGTTCCTCGTAAAACTCGCGCCATGGCGAGTCTTCACGTCCACGTCGGTCGTCGAACCATGAGTAGAACTTTGGTAGATGCCTACCGAGTACCCTGATCCTTAGGTCTGACTTACTCTTCGGATCGATGGCGACTAGGTCATCGTCCAGTGCACCGATTGATTCAAGAAAGGCTTGTCCTTGGGTGGAGAACTTGAATACACCTCCCACTGGTTGGTAGTGAGGGAAGCGTGAACCCCGAACTAGAAGATATTTTCCGTCCAGCTTGATGCGGAAAAGATATGCGGCAGAGATTCGCACGGTGCGATTCCGGTATCGCAGCGAGTACCAGTAGAGCCGCATGGTCACCCGGCTCGCGTAAAGTGATAGTCCAGTTGGTACTGCGAGTGCTAGAAAGGCCCCGACGGACAGGTCGCCAAACGTCGTATTCTGAAAGGAGAAACCGAGAGCGAGGAGGGTAACTAGGACGACTACGTAAAGTGTTGCCCGCAGCAAAATGACTCCAGGGTTTCTAGACGGGTAGGGGTATTTCGGACACGTTGAGTAGATATCGGGCGGTCCAGTTCAATTCTGAATCAGACGTCCTTTCGAGGCCTCGAAGGAGCGAATCTGATATGTACCCGCACTCATGCATTGCGATCAGAAGTGCCCGCTTGATCGGCTCGCTGTGTTCGGACTCGTACTGCATCTTCAACAATGGGCCATCGGCCACGTCCGAGTTCCGTCCTATGTAACGCGCGGCAAACTCGCGTGGATAGTTGGGCCGGTTCCTGTCGCGTAGAACCTTCCACGCATTGTCCTTTAGGGCCTTAGAGCGTATGCCTTGTCGTAGAGCACAGTGCAGAATATTGCGCTCTAGAAAGGGATAGTGGAGCAGTGAGTAGTCCGTCACCACGGCTTCCAGCGTGCTGATTAGATCCTTTCGGTAACCAGGAATAGCCTCCACGTAGCGGAGTATCTGGTCGGAAATGTGATGCAGTTCTTTTAGATTATCCAGGGCCCAAGCGGCGGCAGTTGCGTCTTGACTCTGCCTAAAGCGCGTCAGGGAAAACTTCACATCCCTCTCGTATGGCGGCGCCTTTACGGTCGCGTCACGAAAAAGTCTGCTCAGCAGCTCCCTCGCCTGTGGTTTGCCCAGCGAGTGGAAGTATGCAATCAGATTGCGATTGTGGTCATCCAGATAATTGATTGACTTGTCACGGTTGAGGATCTCGGTTTTTTGTGCGGAAGGCGTGAGACGCCGAGCACGCAATGCTTGGTTGGCGCCGGCCAGGGATGACCTCAGACTTTCCCAATTGCTACCAAATAGATAAGTGTCATCAGAGTAGCGAACATGTTTGATTCCTGACAGCCGAACATACTCATCGAAGGGGAGAAGGTAGATGTTGGACAAAACTCCGGAGGCGCTGGATCCTTGCGGCAAACCCCAGGCTTCCGACTGGTTTTGGAAGCCTTCCAGGAATGAGTAAATCTGCCCGACAAGGGGAAGGTGGACTCCGGCTTGAATGAGGTCCAAGTTGAGGATTTCTATATCTATATTTTCGTAGAAAGCAGAGATGTCTGTTCTGGCCATCATGAGGCTAGGATCAGACAGGAGCAACTTTCGGGCGCTCTTCCTCATTGCTAGCCAGTCGCCAACTGAATGAATTTGACTTTTGTTGAGCCGGTAGCTGAATACGTTGGATGGAATTAACCGATCCACCGCGTGTGACACCTCCAGTGCCAACGTTTCATAGGTTAAACGGTCTTTGATGTCGAAGCGAGCCAGCGGGCGTACTGAGATGGGGTTCTTGGGATGTTCTACGATCTCCACCTTGGCGGGCGCGACGTGTGAGTTCGAAATATGTTTGAGAATTCTGTCCCGGTAAATATCCCACTGCTCTTTCACGTCGCTGAAGTTTATGATGTCAGGTAGTTCTTTGCGAACTTCAACAAAAAATAGGCGGCGGGCCGCGCGCTCTAGATACTCTTCCTTCGCCACTAGCCCCCGCCGCTCATTAAGTGGGAATAATGCGGCGTAGTTTAGCGGTGGGTGTGTCTGAGCTCCAGTCTTCTTCCAAGGCCGGCGGAGCGGGTCTAGCCGGTGGCCTACTTGGTCCAGGTCGCACGTGATCAGTGGGCCATACGCTTGTTGCCGACCTCGTCGTGATCTTTTGGACGCGGGATCCGGGCCGGTGGGGGGAGGGCGTGGGACCCTCAGCCATGCGTATCTAGCTGGCATGAGGCGGCTGATCGCTGTGCGCGGCACGGGCGCCGGCCGGGCTGGAGCGGGGCGGAGACAGGAGCGCAGGCCCGGCCGGGGGCCGGGCCGCGCGCGGGGAGCGGAGCGAGCCGCCTTGAACCAGTAGAGAAAGTTTGAATCATGCTCAGCTGGTGATCGTGTGTCCGGCCGTACCGGCACCTGCTGGCTCGTGGTGTAGAACCCTGGACATGGGGAGTGAGCGGCGGGAGCGGATGAAGGCGCTGGGAGCGCGTCTTCGTGTGCTTCGTGGAAAGTCCGGCCTGACGGGTGCCGTGCTGGCGCGGCGGGCAGGCGTGGGACAGCCGACCGTGTCCAAGATCGAGACCGGGCGCATGGTTCCGAGCCGGGATGTACTCGACCGGCTCCTGGGCGCCCTCGGCCTCGATGAGTCGGTCGCTCGCGAGGTGCGGGAGCTGCTGGCGGCCGTGGTCGCCGCCGAGACCTCCGAGTCCTCTGTCGGTGATGACGTCACGGGTGCGACCGTTGACGAAGAGGTGCGTTCCGCTCAGTCGGTGCGCTCGTTCCAGTGTGTCGTTCTGCCGGCCATGTTGCAGAGCGCCGAGTACGCCCGGCACGTCTTCGAGAGTGCTCCTCGTGCGACGCCTGAGGCTGTCGGTCGGGCCGTCGCTGCCCGTGTGGATCGGCAGAGCGTGTTGTACGAGCCGGGGCGGGAGTCGGTGTTCGTGATCACCGAAGCCGTGTTGCGTACCTGGCCGGCAAGTCCGGCGCTGATGCTCGCGCAGTTCGACCGATTGCTGGCGGTGGAGAGCCTGAGCACGGTACGGCTCGGGGTGGTTCCCTGGCGCCGGCCGGTGCCGGTGCTGCCGCGGCACGGCTTCACCATGTGCGATCAGCGGGCGGTCGTGATCGAGAGTTTCGACAGCGAGCGGGTGTCCACTGACGCCGCTGAAGTGGCCGCCTACGAGCAGACCTTCGCTCGCTTCGAGCGCGCTGCCGTCTTCGGGTCCGATGTGCGTGAGCTGCTGTTGCAGTTGATGAAGGAGTTCCGCGACTTGGGAGACACTCTCACTCCTTAGAGGAATAATTCCTCTCGATGCCTAGATTGCTGCATCGGACTGGGAATACTCTGCCGCCAGCGCTGTCTAGACCCCTAGACGAACGGAGAGGTTCTCATGCTCACCAAGTGGTGCCGTGTCTTCCCCGGCTTGCCGGAAGAGGTCCCTCAGGCTCGTCACTTCGTCGCCTCCCTGCTTGCGGATCGAGGCCCGGTCGAGGACGCCCTCCTGGTCGTGAGCGAGCTGGCAACCAACGCCCTGCGGCACACGCGCAGCGGCGTGGTGGGTGGCTGGTTCCTGGTTGTTGTCGGCATGGGCGACGACCTCGTGCGGATCCAAGTGGTCGACCAGGGCGGCGACCGCGTGCCTCACCTGTGCCCCGCCACCAGCCACGAAGAGGGGGGTCGGGGGCTACGGCTGATTGATGCCTTGGCGAAGAACTGGGGTTACACGATCTTGCCCGACGGGCGATCCGTCTGGGCGGAGCTGGTGCGGGCGAGCGCATGAGCGTGCAGTGTGCGGCGCGTGCGGGGGGCCGTTTCGTCGGCGGTGGGGTGTGAGCCCGAGGGGTGTGCCTCGGAGGAGATCGCGGTTCTACGTGATCGGCGTGCGTTCCGGGCGGCGCCTGCAGCCCATACCGTCTAGGGCCCTAGACTCCTGGGTACTGCTGCTGGGAGGTGAGGTCATGTCGGACGAACTGCAACGGATCATGGCGATTGACGATCCGTACCTGCTCCTGCGCGAGGTCACGACCCGGTTGGCGGACGCCCAGCAGGAGGTGACCGAGTTGGCCCGCCTCCGTCGGCGGGTGGTGCAGGACCTGCATGCGCAAGGGCTGTCGTACGCCCAGATCGCCGCAAAGGCCGGCCTGAGCCGTGGGCGGATTCACCAGATCCGGCACACCGGCCCGGCGCCGGAGGGGGCCTTCCTCGGTCGCGGTGCCGTCACTGTCGCCACACCGCTGCGGCGAGACGACGAGCGCGGGCGCACTGTCGTTGCCGTGGATGACGTCAGCTCCGGCAAGCGACTGGAGGAGCTGGCGCGGACGTATGGGCTCGACGTCACCTCGGAGCACGTGCCGGTGAGTGGTGAGATCGACCTCAACCGCGACGGCCTGATCGTCGTCTGCGGTCCGCGCATGTCCCAGGCGATGTGGGATACGTACGCCCAGGATCCCGTTTTGCAGTGGCAGCGCGCAGAAGACGGGCCCTGGACGGTGGTGGACCGGCAGACCGGTACCGTGCACCGCTCCGGGCAGGACAGTGATCCGGCCCGGCCGTACGACGTCGGATACCTCGGCCGGCTCTCGCGCCCGGACGGAAACGGTTCGCTGCTCGCCATTGCCGGTATCCACACCCAGGGTTCCCTCGGTGTCGTCCAGCTGCTCGCCAACCACCTGAACACTCTGTGGGGGCAGGTCGGCGATCACCAGTTCTCCACGCTGGTGGGTGTCGAGTACGACCCGGAGACCAGCGAACCGCGGTCCGTGGAACTGCTTTGCCCCCTGTACCGGCATGATGAGGAAGCGGCGGCGTGAGGATCGACCTCGCCACGCTGCCGGCTGTTCCCGGTCGGGAGAACGAGGACTTCGCCGCTGCCGGTGCTGGCGCGGCCGTACTGCTCGACGGTGCTGGCGTCGCCGGGGCCGAGACTGGGTGCACACACGGGGTCGCCTGGTTCTCCGGGACGCTGGGCGGCCTGCTGCTGCGCAACATCACCGCGCACCCCGCACGGACCCTCGCCGAGTGCCTCGCCGACTCGATTCGCCTCGTCCGATCCCTGCACGAGGACAGCTGCGACCTGGCTTATCGGGCCAGTCCGACCAGTACGGTCGTCGCCGCGCGGGTCGGCCTCGGGGGACTGGAATACCTCGTCCTCGGTGACTCCTCCCTGCTCCTGGCGGACAAGTGCGACGGTACGACTGTCATCACCGACCGGCGCTTGGACGAGGTCGGCAAGCGGCTACGCGGACCGGTTGACGCACTGCCGACCGGCTCACCCGAGCACTCCGCCGCACTCGCCGAGTATCGGGAGGCCTTGACGGAGCTCCGCAACCGGCCGGGCGGCTTCTGGATCGCCGGCCCCGACCCCCAAGCCGCTGAGCGTGCCCTGACGGGGACGGTCCCCCTCGATTCACTGGCGTCGGTGACGCTGCTGAGCGATGGGGCAACGCGACTTGTCGACCGCTTCGAACTAGCGGACTGGGAAGGGGCGCTGGCTGTCCTGAGTTCCTGCGGGCCGGATGAATTGATCCGCCGGGTTCGCGAGGCCGAGGACTGTGACTTGCATGGTCGCCGCTGGCCGCGCGGGAAGACACACGACGACGCGACCGTCCTTCACTGGACCCTGCCGTAGCGCGTTCGCACGGACAGGAGCCACCTCGTATACCCCCCTAGACAGTTGATGGGGTGTCGGTTACCTTACTGTCGACCCCCCTAGACAGTTGGGTGGTCGTCCCCCCAGTGCTGTCTAGGGGGGTATCCAGTTCGAGCGGCGCCGATCAGCGAAGGCGCCGACAACTCAGTGAGGTACTGATGCGAGTCATCCCCGTAGACACCTCGGCCGCGACGCTGCTCGTCACCAAGCTGCCGGAGGTGAAGGTCAGGGACCGGCAGACCGGTGAGGTCGCCGTGGACCCGGTGACCAATCAGCGGCTCATGACGCTGGAGGTGGTGTTCATCGCGGCCGGTGGTTCGGACATGATCAAGGTCACCGTTCCGGAGCAGGGGATCGGAGACGGTCTGGTCATGGGAGCGCCGGTCATCCTGTCGGGCCTGGTGGCCCGGCCCTGGGAGAGCGAGTTCGGCGGGCGGACCCGTCACGGCATCGCCTACCGGGCCGACGCCGTCATGGTCAACGCGCCGGTCGCGGCGCAGGGCTGACCGCCATGGCCGACACAGTGCGCGTGCTGTTACCGGTCCTGCTGGTCCTGGTCGTGCTCCTGGTGGCGCGTCGCCGCATGCCGGTGGTGTTCTGGTGGCTGGTCGGGTATCCGGTGGTCGCGCTGCGCTTGCTCGTCTCGTACCGGGCGACGATGGACGCGTGTGGCCTGACGGTCCCGGCCTCAGCCGTGCGCCGGGCCACTGCCCGGATGATGGGGCGGCAGGCGGCGCCCGTACCGCCCCGGCGGACTTTCCCACTGCCGACCGGGTCCGGCCTCGTGATGCGGCTGCGTATGGCGACCGGACAGGCGCCCGAGGACTTCACCGCCTCGGCCGACCGGCTGCGGCACGCCTGGGGAGCCCATGCCGTGTACGTGCGCCCCACGAAACCGGGGTGGCTCGAACTGCGCCTGGTCGGCTGGGACGTTCTCGCCGAGGTACACCCCGCCCGCCGTCGGCTGTCGGTCGGCCCGCTCCGCCTGCCCTTGGCACTGCGAGAGGACGGCCGTTGGCACGTACGAGACTTCCGCACCGTGCCGCACGAACTGATCCTGGGCGCCACGCAGTCCGGTAAGTCGGTGTACCTGCGCAACCTGCTGTGTGGCCTGGCCCGGCAACCGGTCGTGCTCGTTGGGATCGACTGCAAGTGGGGCGTCGAACTGGCCCCGTTTGCACCCCGATTGTCTGCGCTCGCCGATGAGCCGGACCGCGCGAACGAACTCCTGGACGTGTTGGTGGAAGAGATGGAGGCACGGTTCCGACTCATCGGTCTCAGTGGCGGGACCGGCCCGGACGTCGTCCTCACCTCGGACGTGTGGGGGCTGCCCGAAGCGGTGCGGCCGGTGCCGGTCGTGGTCGTCGTGGACGAGGTGGCGGAACTCTTCCTCGCCGCGAACAAAGACGACGAAAAGCGGCGGGACGCCATGGTCACCAAGCTCATCCGCCTCGCCCAGCTCGGCCGCGCGGCCGGCATCTACCTTGAAGTCTGCGGGCAGCGCTTCGGTGCCGAACTCGGCAAGGGCGCGACCATGCTGCGCGCTCAGCTGACCGGCCGCGTCTGCCACCGTGTCAACGACGAAGCCTCGGCGAACATGGCGCTGGCCGACATCTCGTCTGAGGCTGCGCTGGCCGCAACTTCCATCCCCGCCGAACGGCCTGGTGTCGCGGTCGTCGGCGACTCCTCCGGCGGCTGGTCCCGTGTCCGCTCGCCCCACCTCACCCTCGCCGACGCGGCGACCGTCTGCCGTGACACCTTGGCCTTGGTCCCGGAACTGCCCCGGCTCGACTCCTTCCGGCCCACCGTTGCTCGTCGAATCCGCCGGGTCGTCCTCCGTTACCGCTGTCGCGCCCACCGCGCGCCCGGTGACCGAGTAGCCCGCTCCATCACCTCTCGGCCGGCGTGACCGCCTCGCGCCATGTCCCTACCCCTCCCATGCCCAAAGCAGGAAGGAACCGGAGCCGATGCGTGCCTACCTGGTCCGCGTGGACGCCGTTGTCGTTCAGGCAGTCATCGCGGGCGCCCTGTCCTTCTCGCACCTGCACGACCTCGCCGCGGCGGCCGGACAGGGCGGATGGAAGGCGTGGGCCTATCCCGTCAGCGTGGACCTGCTGCTCGTTGCCGCCTGGCGACGGATGCGCCAGTCACAGCGAGCGGGGCAAGCGGCCGGGAGCCCGCGGCTGTGGTTCGTGTTGGCGCTGACCGCATCTCTCGGCGCCAACGTCGCCACCGCCGGACTCCTCGACCTGGACCACGTCCCCGCCTCGCTCCGCGTCGTCGTCGCGGGCTGGCCCGCCGTCGCCTTCTTCGGCGGCACCCTCCTGGCCCACACACCGCACGGCCCGGACACGTCGGCGGTCCCGGTATCGCCGACGGCCGATCCGTCCGAGGAACAGGCCACCACGTCGGCCGCCGTCGACGCGCCCGCACTGGATGCGCTGCCAGCACCGGCTCCCGAGCCCACCACCGCCGAGCCGGAATCCGTCCCGGCTCCGCCGTCCCGCCCCGCCGTCGCGCTGCCGCCCGTCCTCATCGACCGTGTCCGGGCCCTGGCCGACGAACACCGCTCGGCCACCGGCCGCCCCGCCGACCCCGACGCGGTACGCGCCCGGCTCGGCCTGCCCCCGTCCATGACCGCGTCCGTCGCCGCCCACCTCTGAGAGGAGCACCGCCATGCACCGCCGCTTCCGCAACGTCCGCCGCATCGGCCCCGTGAACATCGCCTCCTACGTCGACCGTGGCAGGAACCGCCACCTGGCCGCCTGCACCGCGCCCCGCTGCGACTTCTCCGCCGAGTACGACTCCCGCGCCGCCGCCGAACTCGCCGCCCGTACCCATCGCTGCTCGGCCTGACAGGAGACCACCCCATGGACGTTCCGCTCTGGCTCGCGCTGCTCGTCGTCGGCGGCCTCGGCGTCAAGCTCATCCGCCCGCCCTGGTGGCTCATCGCCGTACTCCTCCTCGGCGGCTACCTCCTCGCCGACAGCCTCCTGGCCCCCGTCATCAACTCCTTCATCAAGTAGCTCGCGAAAGGAGATCCCTCATGTTCCGGCCGAAGATCCCGACCATGCCGCAGCCGACTGGCCTGGTCACCCCTCCCACCATCATCGAGCCGACCACGGTCACCCCGGCCCCCTCGACCACGCCGCCGGCCTCCCAGGCTCCGGCCGCTTCCCGCCCGGCCGTCCAGCTCAGTCCCGGAACCGTTCTCGCCCTCGTCGGCGGCGGCACCGCCGTGGTCCTGGTCGTCGGTGCCGTCCTCGTCTCGATGCTCCTCGCCGTCGCCCTGACCGCCACCTCGGTCGCCGTCTGCGCCGTCGTCACCCGCTCCCTGCTCACCCGCCGCTGATTCGACGGCTGCCTCCGCCTGGCTTGCCTGTGCTGTCTAGGCCCCTGGACAGCACAGGCAAGCCAGGCAGCCACCCCAACACACGACCACCCAAGGAGGAACCCGCACATGCGCCCGCCGGCTCCCCTGGGAGCCATCCGTCATCTGGCCGCCCTCGCCCGGCACGGTGACGTGAGTGCTTACGCCCGGCAGATCCAGCGCCTCGGCGGCTGTGAGCGGCCCGTACGAATGGAGGGCCACCGACTCGACGTCCATGCCGCCACGGGCGAGATCGTCCGGGAAGTCATCGACCGCGACCTTCCTGCCGGACAGCTCCTCATCCGCTGCAACAACCGCCGCGCCTCCCGGTGCGCCACCTGCGCCGAGACATACCGCAAGGACACCTTCCACCTGGTCACGGCCGGACTGAGCGGCGGCAAGGGCATCGGCCCAGCAGTCGCCCGACACCCACGCGTCTTCGCCACCTTTACCGCCCCTTCCTTCGGTCCCGTCCACAACCGCCCCGCCGGTGGCCGCTGCCGCTGCGGGCGCTCCCACCCGGAGGACGACCCCGCCCTGGGCACACCGCTGAACGCGGAGCGGTACGACTACCGGGCGGCTGTCCTTTGGAACGCCCACGCTGGTGCCCTCTGGGCTCGCTTCACCACCTACCTGCGCCAGCAGCTCGCCTCCCGCGCGGGCGTCACCCGGACCGCGCTGCGCGACTGCCTCAAGGTGTCGTACGCCAAGGTCGCCGAGTACCAGCGGCGCGGCGCCGTCCACTTCCACGCGGTGATCCGCCTCGACGGCCCGGGCGGTGCCGAGTCCACCCCACCGGCCTGGGCCACGACCGAACTCCTCACCGACGCGATCCGCACTGCGGCCAGTCTCGCCGAAGCGCCCGGCCCAACCCTCGACGGCCGCACGTACACCTTCCGCTTCGGTGACCAGCTCGACATCCGCCCCATCCGCTCCGCCGACTTCGCGGGAACCTCGGAGCTGTCCAGCCGGGCCGTGGCCGCCTACATCGCCAAGTACGCCACCAAGGGCGCCGAGACCGCCGGCACCCTGGACCGTCCCGTCCGCAACCCGATCACGGACCTGATCGGCTCCGGCGTCACCGACCACGCCCGGCGGATGATCCTCTCCTGCTGGCACCTCGGTGTGCTCCCCGAACTCGAAGCCCTGCACCTGCGCAAGTGGGCCCACATGCTCGGCTTCCGCGGCCACTTCTCCACCAAGTCCCGGTCCTACTCCGTGACCCTCGGCGCCCTCCGCCAGGAACGCGTCGACCACAACGAAGCCTTGGCCCGCGCACGCGCCGCCGAGGTGGGCCACCCGCTGCCCGACCCGGACACCGTCCTCGTCCTCGTCCTCTCCCACTGGCGCTTCGCCGGAACCGGACTGACAGACGCGGAAGCCGTCTTCTCACCCTCTCGATCAGCCGTTCTTGACGCACAAGGAGAACCCGACCGTGCACGATGACGAACTTCTGACCGTTGCTGAGGTGATGGCCCGTCTGCGGCTCGGCCGTTCCAAGGTGTACGACCTGATTCGTACGCGACGCCTGCCCTCGGTCACCATCGGCCGGTGCCGGCGCATCCCCGCCTCCGCCCTGGGCGACTTCATCGCCGGACAGATGGAGCGTGCGGCCTGATGACCAAGCGTCGGAGCCGCGGTGACGGCGGCTTGCACTGGGACGAGAAGCGGCAACGGTGGATCGCCACGGCGAACCTGGGCTTCGATCCGAGCGGCAAGCGGATCGTCAAGCGGGGGAGTGGCAAGACCAAGACGGAGGCGAAGAACAAGCTCAAGGAGGTGCTGCGGGACCACGAAGACGGCCTCGCCATCGCGCCCACCAATTACACGGTCAAGGACGCTGTGACGGACTGGCTGACGTACGGCTTGGTCGGCCTCGACCCCAGCACCGTTGAGACCGTGAGGCTCCTGAGCGAGAAGCACGTGATTCCATCGCTCGGCGCCCGCAAGCTGCGTGAGCTGAGTGCGGAGGACGTAGACCGCTGGCTGGCCACCAAGGCGAAAACGCTCAGCACGCGCACGCTCCAGGGAATCCACTCCTGTCTCAACCGTGCGGTCAAGCGGGCCATGGCGCGGGACAAGGTGAAGCGCAACGTCGTCGAGCTGTGCTCGGTGCCTCAGGGGCAGGCGGGGCGTCCGTCCAAGGCGCTCACCTTCGCCCAGGCCGAGGCCGTGCTCAAGGGCGCCGAAGGGACCTCGATGTACGCGTACATCGTCGTCGCCCTGCTCACCGGAGCCCGCACCGAGGAGCTGCGGGCTCTCACCTGGGACCACGTCTTCCTGAAGGGCCGGCCGGACCTCGACCCGCCGCAGCCTCCGCACATCGCGGTCTGGCGGTCGGTGCGGAGGAGTGGGGACACCAAGACCCGGAAGTCCCGGCGCACGCTCGCCCTGCCGGCGCGATGCGTGGACGCCCTCTGGCAGCAGTTCGAGGACCAGGGGTGGGACCGGCTCGCCGCTGATGAGGAGTGGGAGGAACACGGCCTGGTCTTCTCGTCGGCCGTGGGCAAGCCGCTCGATGCCGCCAACGTCCGCCGCGCCTTCCGCCAGGCGCTCAAGGGCATCGACGGAATCAACGCGGAGGAGTGGACGCCTCGGGAGCTGCGGCACAGCTTTGTGTCCCTGCTGTCCGACCGGGGCGTCCCCCTGGAGGAGATCTCGCGGCTCGTCGGGCACTCCGGGACCGCCGTCACCGAGGAGGTCTACCGGAAGCAGATCCGGCCCGTGATCCAGACCGGCGCCGTGGTCATGGACGGCATCTTCGGCACGCAGGATCGGCGCTCGTAGACACGCAGAAGCGTTAGTCACTCAGATAGACACGCAGGCAAAAACAAGTAGACCACCTAGGAACGTTCCTAGGTGGTCTACCTGCTGTTTCGGCTGTCGGGGTGGCGGGATTTGAACCCACGACCTCTTCGTCCCGAACGAAGCGCGCTGCCAAGCTGCGCTACACCCCGGTGTCGCTGCTTCCCGCGGCGACGACGTTTACTTTAGCCCACTGGGGGCTGGAGACGAAATCCGGTTCAGGCGCCGTGGCGGACCGGGGTCGGGCGGGTGTGGTCCAGGGCTACCAGGAGGACGGCCAGGGCGTAGATCGCGAGGCCGACGAGGAGGGCGTTGGCCAGGGTGCTGCGGTAGCCGTGGGCTGTCGCGTCCAGGAAGGGATAGAGGTAGCGCGACGGGCTGGTGGGTGGCAGGACGGCGGCCCGGGTGAGGGAGAAGGTCAGGTAGGCCAGGGGGTAGAGGAGCCACGCCGCCGTCTGGCGCAGGTGGAGGCGGGTGGCGGGGGTGAGCAGGAGCCAGTCCAGCAGGGCCGCTGCCGGCACCAGGGTGTGGAGGATCTGGAGGGCCGCCCACTGGGCGTGCCAGCGCTCGGGGGGCGTCGTCGCGCCGGTCATCGAGAACGGGGGCGTCGTGTGGCCCAGGAGCAGGTGGTATACCAGCGCCGAGGTGAGGGCGTAGAGGAGTACGGCGCCCGTCACCGCAGGGGGGAGCGGGCGGCGGGCCCGCCAGGCTCGGTTTGCCGACAGGAACATGACCAGGGTCAGCAGGACGCCGGTCTGGACGCTGAAGTAGCTCAGCATGCGGGCCGGGGGGCCGATGAGGAGTTCCAGGGCGACGCCGCCGGCCGCCGCCACGGCGGTCAGGAGACGGAACACCGCGGCTACGGGGCGGCGGACCGGGGCCACCACCGCCGCGGCCGGGACCGGGGCGGGCAACAGCAGGGGCGGGCCCGGGACCGCGGGCAGGTCCGGGATGTCCCTGGGTATCGGGGCGGTCATGCCCTCACGCTAGGAGCGGGGGAGGGGCACGGCCACGCGGATTCGCCCAGGTGGGTTACGCCCCCAGGGCACCCCGGTGGGATCCTCAGGCCCCTGGGGCAGCGCACATTCCAGTGGAATCCCCCGGGACTCCCAGGGCAGCGGCACCAGTACCGCACCGGCGCCCTTCGGAGTGCCTCCCACCGCACCGGTCACAGGGGCACCCCGAGCCCCGGCACCCCAGCCCAGCGCCGAGCGCCCCTCACCGCACCGGTCACAGGGGCATCCCGAGCCCCGGCACCCCAGCCCAGCGCCGAGCGCCCCTCACCGCACCCGTCACACGGGCATCCCGAGCCCCGGCACCCCAGCCAGCGCCGGAGCGCCCCTCACCGCACCCTCTACCGCTCCTTGCTCACCAGCGTCAGCAACGTCGCCTCCGGCGGGCACGCGAAGCGGACCGGGGTGTAGCGGCTGGTGCCGCAGCCCGCCGAGACGTGGAGGTGGGCGGTACGGCCCTCCGCCGTGTGCGTGGAGAGGCCCTTCACGCGGTCGGTGTCCAGGTCGCAGTTGGTGACCAGGGCGCCGTAGAAGGGGATGCACAGCTGCCCGCCGTGGGTGTGGCCGGCCAGGATCAGCGGATAGTCGTCCGCCGTGAACCGGTCGAGGACGCGGAGGTACGGCGCGTGGACCACGCCGAGCGAGAAGTCGTACGTCCCGGACGGGCCGCCGGCCACCTGGGCGTAGCGGTCGCGCTTGATGTGCGGGTCGTCCAGGCCGGTCAGCTCGATGGAGACGCCCTCGACTTTCAGCACACCCCGCGTGTTCGTGAGGTTCAGCCAGCCCGCCGTGTCGAAGCCGTCCCGGAGGTCCTCCCACGGGTTGTGGACCGCGCCGACGACCGGCGGGTTGCCGTTCAGGCCGTGGTTGCCCTGGACCTTCTCCAGCAGGTAGCGGGCGGGGTTGCGGGGCCGGGGGCCGTAGTAGTCGTTCGAACCGAAGACGTACGCGCCCGGGAACTCCATCAGCGGGCCCAGCGCGTCCAGGACCTCGGGGACGCCCTCGGGGTCCGACAGGTTGTCGCCCGTGTTGATCACGAAGTCGGGGCGCAGCCCGGCCAGCGACTGCAGCCAGCGCTGCTTCTTGCGCTGCCCGCTCACCATGTGGATGTCGGAGACCTGCAGCACACGCAGCGGGCGCATGCCCGGGGGCAGGACCGGGACGGTGACCCGTCGGAGGCGGAAGGAGCGGGCCTCGAAGCCCGCCGCATACACCAGGCCGGCAGTGCCGGCCGCCACGATTCCCAGGGGAATTCCGTATCGCGCGCGCATGTCTCCATCGTGTCAGACGGGTTGGCCGGTGTGAGACCGGCCGCCGGTTAAATGCGCGGGCGTCGCCGGGCGTGCACCTGCGACAATCGGGCCATGACCACCACGCTCAAGTCGAAGCTGCACGACGACCTCAACGCCGCGATCAAGGAGCGCGACGAGCTGCGCTCCTCCACCCTCCGGCTGACGCTCGCCGCGATCACCAAGGAGGAGGTCGCCGGCAAGGAGAAGCGGGAGCTGTCGGACGACGAGGTGCTCAAGGTGATCACCCGCGAGGCGAAGAAGCGCCGGGAGGCCGCGGACGCCTTCGCGCAGGGTGGCCGTGCCGGGCAGGCCGAGCGGGAGAAGGCGGAGGGCGAGGTGCTCGCCGAGTACCTGCCCAAGCAGCTGTCCGACGACGAGCTGAACGCGATCGTCGCCCAGGCCGTGGAGGAGGCGAAGGCCTCCGGCGCCGAGGGGCCGCGGGCCATGGGTGCCGTCATGAAGATCGTGAACCCGAAGGTGGCCGGCCAGGCCGAGGGCGGCCGGGTCGCCGCCGCGGTGAAGAAGCTCCTCCAGGGCGGCTGAGCGGACACCGTTCCGCTACGACGGCTCCCCTGCGGGGTCTTTCCGATACGACGGCGGGGCCGCACCCGGAATCCGGGCGCGGCCCCGCCGTCGTGGAAGCGAGTGGAAGCGAAGGGGAAGCGAACTCGTACGGCGAACGGGCTAGCGCCGGCCGCCGCCGTTGCCGTTCCCGTTGTTGCCGCCGTTCGTCTGGCCCTCGATGAAGTGCTCGGGGATGGAGAACGTCGGCGTCGGGAACGTGCCGCCGGTCGTGCCGGTGGTCGTGCCGGAGGTCGCGTCACCCGTGGTTGCCCCGCCGGCCGCCGCCCCCTCCGTCGGACCGCCGATCAGTCCGCCGATCAGCTGTCCCGTCGTGTCCTGGTTGTCCCCGTTGTTCCCGTCGTCCCCCCGGTTTCCTTTTCCCTGATCATCCCCCTGGGTGTCGTCCGGGATGTCGATCAGATGGAAATCCTCCACGGGCTTGCCTTCCAGCGCGCCGCTCATCATGTCGCGCCAGATCGGGCCCGGAACCTCACCGCCGTAGACCTTGGCGTGCGGGACGCCGCCGATGGTGATGCTGGTCATCTTCCGTTTGTGCTGCGGGTCGCCGACCCAGACCGCGCCCGCCATGTTCGGGGTGTAGCCGACGAACCAGGCCGCGAAGCGCTCGTCCGTCGTACCGGTCTTGCCCGCGCTCGGGCGGCTGCCGAGGCCGGCCTCCTGGCCCGTACCGTCCTCGACCACGCCCTTGAGGAGCGTGCTGACCGTGTCCGCGGTGTTCTCCGACATCGCCCGCGAGCAGGTCGACTTCGGCACCGGAAGGGACTTCTGTTCGCTGCCGGCCTTCTGGGTGACCGACTCGATGGCGACCGGGGTGCAGTACATCCCGCGCGCGGCGAAGGTCGCGTACGCGTTCGCCATGGTCAGCGGGGACATCTCCTGGGTGCCGAGGGCGATGGAGGGCGCCTGGTCGATCTTGCGGCCGTCCGCGCGCTTCACACCCAACTTCTTGGCCATGTCGATGACCGGGCAGATGCCGATGTCGCTGATCAGCTGCACGTAGTAGGTGTTGACCGACTTCGCGGTCGCCTCCGCCATGCCGTACGGACCGCGCTCGGACTCGTTCTCGTTCTTCAGCTTGGCCGGCCGGTACGGGTCGTTGCGCCACACCTTGCCGTCGCACGCGGAGATCGGGCTCGGGTAGGGCATCTCGTACGGCGACGAGTACTCCTGCGTCGGGGGCTTGCCGCCCTCGACGGCCGCCGCGGCGACGATCGGCTTGAACGTGGAACCGGGCTGGTAGCCGGCGCCGCCGCCCATGTCCGAGTTCACGGACAGGTTGATCGTCGTCTCGTCGTTCTTGACGTTGACGCCGTACGGACGGGACTGGCCCATGGCGAGGATCTTGCCGGTGCCGGGCTCGACGACGGTCGCGGCGGTGGCCACCGCGTCGCTCTTGTAGACGTGGTCCTTGATGGAGGCCTGTGCCGACTTCTGGGCCTGCGGGTCGAGCGTGGTGCGGATCGTCAGGCCGCCCCGGTTCCAGAGCTTGGCCCGCTGCTCCCTGGTCTCGCCGAAGACCGGGTCGGTGAGGACGACCTGGCGGACGTAGTCGCAGAAGAAGCCGGCGCCCTTCGCGGCGGTGATGCAGCCGTTCTTGGGGCGGCTGGTGTGCAGCGCGAGCGGCTTCTCCTTGGCCTGGTCGGCCTCCTTCTGGGAGATGTCGCCCAGCTCGGCCATGCGCTGCAGGACGATGTTGCGCCGCTTGGTGGCCTCCGCCTCGTCGTTCACCGGGTCGTACCGGCTCGGGGACTGGACGATGCCGGCCAGCAGTGCCGACTCCTGCAGATTCAGGTCCTTGGCGTGCTTGGAGAAGTAGCGCTGGGAGGCGGCCTCGACGCCGTAGGCCTGCTCGCCGAAGAAGGTGATGTTCAGGTAGTTCTCGAGGATCTTCTTCTTGCCGAGCTTGTCCTCGATCTGGATCGCGTACTTCAGCTCGCGGATCTTGCGGCCCAGCGTCTGCTGGGTGGCCTCGGCGACCTTGGTGGGGTCGTCGCCGGCCTCCTCGATGAAGTAGTTCTTCACCAGCTGCTGGGTGAGGGTGGAGGCGCCCTGGGCGACCCCGCCCTCCTGCGCGTTCTTGTTCACGGCGCGCAGGACGCCCTTGAGGTCGACGGCACCGTGCTTGTAGAAGCGCGAGTCCTCGATCGCGACGATCGCCTTCTGCATGTACGGCGAGATGTCCTTGAGGTCGACCACCGTACGGTCGCGGGAGTAGACGGTCGCGATCTGGCCGCCCCGGCTGTCCAGGATCGTGGTGCGCTGACTCAGCTGAGGGCTCTTGAGGTTGGCCGGGATCTCGTCGAAGCCCTTGACCGAGCCCTTGGCCGCGAGGCCCAGCGCACCGGCAGCGGGCAGCGCGATACCGGCCATCACGGCTCCGGCGAGCACACTGACGCCGAGGAACTTGGCGGCCTGCTGCATGGGCGACAAACCGCCGCCCGGGCGCTTCTTTGGCATGGGGGCAGCCTAATCCGTACTGTTGAGCCTTCCGAAGGAGCGACCGCATCACGGCACGGCAAAGTGGCGGGCTCTCCGTTCCCATTCGCCGGACACGCGCGCAGGCCTTGGCCTAAGCTGCTCACGACTGTCACAGCAGCGCGGTCCCCCATCCATACGTCCGGCGACCCCGAATCGTTCCGGACGCAGCCCGAAATCCCCAGGGCGTGCCCAGGGGACGGGCTCCGTCTCCTGAGAGAGGCGAGTCCGGTTCCGCCGCGTGTGTCACCTGGCGTCCGGTGTGACGTACCACGACTGTCCCGGTTTGCCGGGTAGATCGCGTATGTCGCCAGCTCACTCCCGCGGGTGATCTGCCGCTTACCCATAGTCCGTTCGGGCCATTCAAGATTGGGCCCGCAGGGGGTGTTGCGCTGTCCCCACCTTCCGTAACGTCCTCAACTGGCGGCGGTGAATATGCCGCTGCCGCCGTGGGGGAGCCTCGATTCGGGAGAGGACGGCGCCGGTATGGGCTGGGTAACCGACTGGAGTGCGCAGGCTGCCTGCCGCACTACCGATCCGGATGAACTGTTCGTTCAGGGAGCAGCGCAGAACAGGGCCAAGGCGGTGTGCACCGGATGCCCGGTACGCACCGAGTGCCTGGCGGACGCGCTGGACAACCGCGTCGAGTTCGGCGTGTGGGGAGGCATGACGGAGCGGGAGCGCCGCGCGTTGCTGCGCCGGCGGCCCACCGTGACCTCGTGGCGCAGGCTGCTGGAAACCGCCCGCTCGGAGTACGAGCGGGGCATCGGGATCGTGCCCCTCGACAACGACGAGGTGTACGAGAACTACGCGGCGGTCAGCTGAGGGCACGCACCCGGGGCACAGTCCCCGGGCACATCGCGGGCACATGGTCCTTGGGAGCGGCCGTCGCGAGCTGCCGGCACCGCGCCCGCCGCGCGCGCCACGCCACGCGAAAGCGTGGAAAAGCACCCACGCGTGAACCGGGTGCTGTCCGTGCCGGCCGCGTGCTGCCTGCGTGCCACCTGTGTGCCGTGCGTGTGCCGTGTGCCGCGCCCACTGCGCACGTGATGCGTACCGCGCACGTGGTGCCCACCGCGCACCCGCCTCGCGCCCCCGTCGGCCTACGTTTCCGTGTCTTCCGGTCGCCCGGCCGCCAGACGGTGCCCGATGTCACGGAGGCCCGTGAGGTCGTGGACGTCGCCGGGCAGTGCGGGCACCTCGACCACCGCCACCTCGGGGTGGCGGGCGGTGAAACGGTCACGCGTGCGCTGCTCACGGGAGAGCAGCTGCATGCGATCGGCGTGCAGTCTCAGCAGGCCCGCGGTGAGCCGGTCGACGGAGCTTTCCGTGTCGGCGGGGGAGCCTTCCTCGGAAGCGGTGACTGCGGTCTCGGGTGCGGGAGGTTGTGAACTGCCGTACGTGTCGGGAGAGTTACGAAGTCCAGCTTTCCCGTCCGCCTGATCCACAATGCGGGGGTCCTCAAGATTTTCCGCGGCGGCGAGCGCTCGCTCGGCCGACAGCCGGCCGGCGCCGCTGCCGTGGACCCGGTTGAGGACCAGACCCACCAGCGGCATCTTCTCCGCGGCCAGCCGCTCCACGAAGTAGGCGGCCTCGCGCAGCGCGTCCCGCTCCGGCGCCGCCACCACCAGGAACGCCGTGCCGGGCGCCTGGAGCAGCTTGTAGGTGGCGTCCGCGCGCGTACGGAAGCCACCGAAGGTGGTGTCCATCGCGGCCACGAAGGTCTGTACGTCCTTGAGCAGCTGACCGCCCAGCAGCTTGCCCAGCGTGCCGGTCATCATCGACATGCCGACGTTGAGGAACGCCATGCCCGCGCGGCCGCCGAGCTTGGCCGGGGCGGTCAGCAGGCGGATGAGACGGCCGTCCAGGAAGGAGCCGAGCCGCTTGGGCGCGTCGAGGAAGTCCAGCGCCGAACGGGACGGCGGGGTGTCGACCACGATCAGGTCCCACTCCTCCTTCGCCCGCAGCTGGCCCAGCTTCTCCATCGCCATGTACTCCTGCGTGCCCGCGAAGCCCGCCGAGAGCGACTGGTAGAAGGGATTCGCCAGGATCGCGGCGGCCCGCTCGGAGTCCGCGTGAGCCTCCACGACCTCGTCGAAGGTGCGCTTCATGTCGAGCATCATGGCGTGCAGCTCGCCCTCGCCGTCGGTGCCCTTCACCCTGCGCGGCACGTTGTCGAGGGAGTCGATGCCCATCGACTGCGCCAGCCGCCTGGCCGGGTCGATGGTCAGGACGACCACCTTGCGGCCCCGCTCGGCCGCCCGGAGACCGAGGGCCGCCGCGGTCGTCGTCTTGCCGACCCCGCCCGAGCCGCAGCACACGACGATCCGCGTCGTCGGGTCGTCCAGCAGTGAGTCGACGTCGAGCACGCGCGCGGGGCAGAGACGAGGGCGGCCACCGTCCTGGGCCTTGGTCTCCTCCGCACTCATGACAACCCCTGCTTCCGCAGCTCGGTGGCGAGTTCGTACAGGCCCGCGAGGTCCACACCCTCGGCGAACAACGGCAGTTCGTGCAGCGGCAGGTCCAGCTCGCCGAGGACCGCGCGCTGCTCGTGCTCCAGCGCGTACCGCTCGGCGTACTCCGCGGCCTGCTCCAGCAGCGGGTCCACCAGCCGCTCGGCGTTCCCGCCGCGCCGGGCCCCGCCCAGACCGGCCGCCGAGAGCGCCTCCGCCACCGATGAACGTTCCACGGTCCGTACGAGTTCCAGATCGGCCGCGTCCAACACCTCCGGCCGCACCATGTTCACGATGACCCGGCCGACCGGCAGCCGTGCCGCGCGCAGTTCGGCGACACCGTCGGCGGTCTCCTGGACCGGCATCTCCTCCAGCAGCGTCACCAGGTGCACCGCCGTCTCCGGGGACTTCAGCACACGCATCACCGCCTGCGCCTGATTGTGTATCGGGCCGATCTTCGCGAGGCCCGCCACCTCGTCGTTGACGTTCAGGAAGCGGGTGATGCGGCCGGTCGGCGGGGCGTCCATGACGACGTAGTCGTACACGAACCTCCCGGACCTGTCCTTGCGGCGCACGGCCTCGCACGCCTTGCCGGTCAGCAGGACGTCTCTGAGCCCGGGCGCGATGGTGGTGGCGAAGTCGATCGCGCCGAGCTTCTTCAGCGCCCGGCCCGCGCCGCCGAGCTTGTAGAACATCTGGAGGTAGTCCAGAAGGGCCAGTTCCGGATCGATGGCGAGGGCGTACACCTCGCCGCCGCCCGGAGCGACCGCGATCTTCCGCTCCTCGTAGGGAAGTGCCTCCGTCTCGAAGAGCTGGGCGATGCCCTGCCGGCCCTCGACCTCGACGAGAAGCGTCCGCTTCCCCTCGGTCGCGAGGGCCAGCGCGAGTGCGGCGGCGACCGTCGTCTTTCCGGTCCCGCCCTTGCCGCTGACGACCTGGAGCCTGCTCACGTATTCGAGACTAACCAGTCCGGCCGACACTCACGCGGGAGGCTGTGGATAACGGGGGCCGTGGTGGCCGCCCGGGCCCACCGGCCACAGCGGCTACAGTCGCCCCCATGACCAAGAAGTGGGAATACCAGACCGTGCCGCTGCTCATCCACGCCACCAAGCAGATCCTGGACAGCTGGGGCGACCAGGGCTATGAGCTGGTACAGGTCGTGCCCGGGCCCAACCCGGAGTCGCTCGTGGCGTACCTGAAGCGGGAGAAGTCGGAGCAGGACGCGTGAGCGCGGTCGAGGCCAAGCTGGCCGAACTGGGACTGACCCTGCCGGACGTCGTACCGCCGCTGGCCTCGTACCAGCCGGCCGTGCAGTCCGGGGTGTACGTCTACACCGCCGGGCAGCTGCCGATGGTGGAGGGCAAGCTGCCGGTCACCGGCAAGGTGGGTGCCGAGGTCACGCCGGAGGAGGCCAAGGACCTGGCCCGCACCTGCGCGCTGAACGCGCTCGCCGCCGTGAAGTCCGTCGTAGGCGACCTGGACCGCATCGCGCGCGTGGTGAAGGTCGTCGGCTTCGTCGCCTCGGCCGCCGACTTCACCGGGCAGCCGGGCGTCCTCAACGGCGCCAGCGAACTGCTCGGCGCGGTCCTCGGCGACAAGGGCGTGCACGCCCGCAGCGCGGTCGGCGTCGCGGTGCTGCCGCTCGACGCCCCGGTCGAGGTCGAGATCCAGGTCGAGCTGGCCCCGTAGTCCTCCGGGGCGGCTCCCACGGGCCCCGGGTACCTCTCGAACATTCGCCCTGCACGGGATAGCCTCCGGCCATGGCGAACGGTCAGTGGTACCCCCCGGAGTGGCCCGACCGCATCCGCGCGCTCGCGGACGGCACTCTGACCCCGGTGTCCCCCAAGCGCGCGGCGACCGTGCTGCTCCTGCGGGACACCCCGGACGGGCCGGTCGTCCACATGCTGCGCAGACGCGCCTCCATGGCCTTCGCCGGAGGCGCGTACGCGTACCCCGGGGGCGGTGTCGACCCGCGGGACGACGACCGCCAGGTCCGCTGGGCGGGCCCCACGCGCGCGTGGTGGGCCGAGCGGCTCGGCGTCGACGCGGCCGGCGCACAGGCGATCGTCTGCGCGGCCGTGCGGGAGACGTACGAGGAGGCCGGCGTCCTGCTCGCCGGGCCCGACCCGGAGTCGGTCGTCGGTGACACCACCGGCGACGACTGGGAGGCCGACTGCGCCGCCCTGGTCGCCCGCGAGCTGTCCTTCGCCGAGTTCCTCGACCGCCGCGGCCTGGTGCTGCGCTCGGACCTGCTGGGCGCCTGGACCCGCTGGATCACCCCGGAGTTCGAGGCCCGCCGCTACGACACCTGGTTCTTCGTGGCCGCCCTCCCCGAGGGCCAGCGCACCCGGAACGCCTCCACGGAGGCCGACCGCACGGTGTGGATCCGCCCCGAGGACGCCACCGCCGGGTACGACAAGGGCGAGCTGCTGATGATGCCGCCCACCGTCGCGACCCTGCGCCAGCTGCTCCCGTACGGCACCGCGGCCGAGGCGCTGGCCGCCGCGCCCGCGCGCGACATGACCCCGGTGCTGGCCCGGGCCCGCCTGAAGGACGGCGAGATCGTCCTGTCCTGGCCCGGGCACGACGAGTTCACCAAGCACGTCCCGACCGCTCCGGCGACGGCTCCGGCGACCGCAGGGACGACCGCCGGGCCGGCAGCCGGTACGACCGCTGGTCGGATCGCCGGCCCGATCGCCGGGACGCCCGCCGAGACGACCGGTGGAGGCCCCGCATGACCGACGCGAACGTCCTGCCGGGCCAGCCCCGCGGCGGAGTGCTCTCCGGCCCGGCCACCGAACGGGCCGTCAACGTGCTCGCGCCCAACGCCTCCGTGATGACCCTGGACGGCACCAACACCTGGATCGTCGCCGAGCCCGACTCCGACCTGGCCGTGGTGATCGACCCGGGCCCGCTGGACGACGGCCATCTGCGCAACGTCGTCGACACGGCCGAGAAGGCCGGCAAGCGCATAGCCCTGACCCTGCTCACCCACGGCCATCCCGACCACGCCGAGGGGGCCTCCCGCTTCGCCGAGCTGACCGCCACGCGCGTGCGTGCCCTCGACCCGGCGCTGAGGCTCGGCGACGAGGGCCTGGCCGCCGGGGACGTGATCGACGTCGGTGGCCTGGAACTGAGGGTCGTACCGACGCCCGGGCACACCGCGGACTCGCTGTCCTTCCATCTGCCGGCCGACCGGGCCGTGCTGACCGGCGACACCGTCCTCGGACGCGGTACGACGGTCGTGGCGCACCCCGACGGACGGCTCGGTGACTACCTGGACTCCCTGCGGCGGCTGAGGTCCCTCACGGTGGACGACGGCGTGCACACCGTCCTGCCGGGCCACGGGCCGGTCCTGGAGGACGCCCAGGGCGCCGTCGAGTTCTACCTGGCCCACCGCGCCCACCGGCTCGCCCAGGTGGAGACCGCGGTCGAGAACGGCCACCGCACCCCGGCCGAGGTCGTCGCCCACGTGTACGCCGACGTGGACCGCTCGCTGTGGCCGGCGGCGGAACTGTCGGTCCGCGCCCAGCTGGACTACCTCGGCGAGCACGGGCTGATCTAGTCCGGGCGGGGCGCCTTGGTGCCGTGCACGCGCGTGTACTCGTCGGCGAGCCACGGCCCTAGGTGTGCTGTCCGGAGAGGTTGGTGACGCGGCTGGCTGGTGGTTGGCCGCTGATGCCGGTGTGGGGTCGGTGGTAGTTGTACCAGTCCAGC